>CAZBTT010000004.1:11552-32153 GCA_964494295.1 uncultured Acidobacteriota bacterium | reverse complement strand
TCGCGTCGAAAAGCGGCGGCTGGATGTGGTTGTACCAGAGCGATTTGAAGGGCTCTACCCGCAGGTCGCCGACACTCACCGTCTGCATCATGTACTCCGAGGTCCAGGCGTGGAAGTACAGATGCTCCGCCGCTTCGTTCCGGAAACGCTCCTCGATGAGGAAGATCCAGAGCAACGCTGTGGCGAAGACCGCGAGACGCGGGAATCGACGCACCCGGTCGATCACGAGGGAGGACTCCCGCCGTCCCACGCCGGACACGAGGCATCGCGCACCGCCTCGTACAGTCTGTCGCTTTCGTAGACACCGATCTCCTTGAAACATCGACACTCGCGGAAACGTTGGATCAGGGGATCGAGTCCACCTCGTCTTCCGGCTGGGAGGATGAGATAGCGCATCCTGGTTTCGTTCAGGAGGAAATGCGTGGCCTTGGTTTCATCGATCGGCTGATAGGAGTCGGTGAGCCAGTGGTTCTGAATCGTGGTTTCGAGGTGATTGGTCAGGGCAGGTATGAATGCGCCGCCGCCGTTTACGGTTTCGAAGTCGCGCCGCGCGGCCCAGATCAGGGGAGGCGCCTCATAGGGAGGAACCTCGAGCACGGGACCCGCCGGCAGTTTCAAGACGGACTCGTAAACCGGCGGCACACCGGGCGCTACTTTGAAGAAGTCGTTCGGCGGCGTCAGCGTTTCTGCGACTCCGATGGCCAGAACCACGAAGGCCGCCCCGCGGCGGGACTTTTCGAGCCGGGAGAGGCCGGTGGCGGCGAGGACGGACAGCTGCATCACGCCAACCGCGGTGAGGGTCTCCGGGTGTCGCATGCTCGCGAAGGGCGGCACGGTCGCAATCAGGCGATACAGAAAGCCGGGCTCGCCGAGGCCGAGCCAGAAGAGGAAAAGAACGCTCAGACCGATCGTGCGTTCCAGCTTCTCCCCGCGCCACAACGCCAAGGCCGACAGGCCGAGGACAGCGAGCCCCGGGAAGAGCGGCTCCCCGGTCGCCGGATTCCACAGACGATGGAGGAGAGTTCGTGAACCCGTGTCCGCGAGTGTCCATGAACCTTTTGCGAGTTCGCGACTCGTGCGGACAAGGCCCTCCTCGGCATGCAGGCCGGCATAGGCGATCAGGTACGGGGCCAGAAGAACCGCCGCCACCACGGACGCGACCGCACCCCACTTGAGGCCATTCATCGATGGCCGGCACGTGAAGAAGATCACCGCGATCACGCTCGCGGCGACGCCGTAGTAGCCCGAAGAAGAAGCGACAAGAGCGAAGGACGCCCCGGCAAGCGCGGCGAAACCGGGAGATCCGCGAGTGAGCAACCGGTCAAGGGCGAGAAGGAAGATCGGCAGCCAGCCCACCGAGAGCAGATTCAGATGAACGTAGTGCAGCGATTGGTGCGACCCCAGGACCGCGGTGATGCCCGCGAAGAGTCCCGCAAGCGTCGACTGCGTCCAGGAGCGGGCGAGGAGACAAAACGACCAGCCTGAAAACGCCAGGGCGAGCCAGATGGCCAGATTGAATCGAACCAGCGGCTCATCCACGACAGGAGCCAGAGGCGCCACCAGGACCACGGTGCCCATCGACAAGTCGCTTCGCAACACGGCGTTTTTCGCGGGGTGAAACATCCTCCCGTCGAAACGATCGTCGGACAGACCGTGATCGAGCAGCCAGTTCAAGATGTAGAGATGGTGCGGCGGATCGCTGCCCGCGGGAATCGAGTCGCTCAACTGAAACGGCAGCGGCCGAAGAACGAAACCGGCCGCGAGCACGAAGAACGCGAACAGGGCGAGTTCGCGGAGGAGAACCTTCACGGCGCCTTTTGGACCGGGCGCCTCGTGGTCTTGACCTCGAGGGTCTCGCCGCGCGGGAAACACAGCTTGCGGAAATTGCACCGCCTGCAGATTCGCGGACGGTCGATCCGGGGAAAGTCCTCAATTCTCGCCGCGTTGGCATCCGGGTCGTTGAGCAGCGCGCGCATGGTCTTGGCCGAACGCGTGACGAAACCGCGGGCGGTGTCGAGCACGGGTTGAGTCACATCCTTGCGCACGTAGCGCGGCCAGATCAGGTACGCGAGTTCGGTGGAGATCTCGGTAGCGGACTTCGCCCAGCCGCGCTCGGCGGCGTAAAGCGCGTAGCCCGCGATCTGGACATCGTTGAACTTCCCGGCCCGACGGCCGGTTTTCCAGTCGACGATGCGCACGCGGTCGCGTTCATCGCGAAAGGCCAGGTCCATTCGGAGGAAAACCGGCACGTCGCCGACATGGAACGAGACGAGCTCTTCCATCGAGAGCCAGGCGGAACGGGAGACCTTGAACGCTTCGCGCAGCAGCGGCGACTTGAAGAAATTCCGCAGCGACCGCATGACGATCCCGACCAGAATCTTCTTGTCCTCCTGCTCGATCGGCTGGGTGTACTCGTGTTCGAAGAGTCGAAAACCGTTCGTCCCGTTCTCGCTCTCCTTCCACTCCTTGAGCATGCGCTCGTGGACGACCGCGCGGATCAGGGCCTCCTGCACCGCGGGCTCGGGGATCTGGTCGTTCGTGCGCAGGAAGTCTTCGATGGTTTCGTGCACCACCGAACCCGCCCACAGGGCCAGGGCCGAGAGCTGCTTCAGGCGCTGCACCTCGGGATCCTCGAGGATGCCGTAGTACGAGTAGTAGTACTTTCGCGGGCAGGTCGCGAACGTGTCGTGACGCGAGGCCGACCACGCGAAGGCACGCGCGTCGCGCACGCTCTCCTGGGTTTTCTCGGTGAACGCCGGAGCGGGCGCAGGAATCGAGGTCACACCGCCACCTGCCGGCCAAGAGACGTGAAGAGAACGAAACGCCGCGACTGGTGCGACTCGGACGCGAGGGCGAGGCCGCGCGCATATCGCCGGAGCTGCGCCGCGTGATGCGAGGCCTGGGCCAGCACCTGATCTTCGGCGATCGCTTCGGTCTTGTAGTCCACCACCACCCAGCCTTTCTCGTCTTCGAAGGCGAGGTCGCAGACACCCTCGAGAAGGCGATCTTCTTCGATATAGCTGATCGGGACCTCGCGGAAGACGCGCGCCGCGCGCGCGGCTTCGCGCATGATGGGAAGAGAAAGGGCGGCCTCGGCCTGGGCCTCGGCCCGGGCCACCGCTTCCTTGGTGAGCGGGAAGCCGGGGGCGAGGGACGGTGCAATGCGTCTCACCGATTCGGGCTTCGAGAAATCGGCGAGTTCGAGAAGACGATGAACGAAGGCGCCGAAGACGCGGCCCACGAACTCTGGCGGCTCAACCGCGGGGGGCGATTCCCTGGCCGCATCTTCGCGAACGGGAACGGGCCGGACAGTCATCTCCGAAGCAGCCACGATCAGGGCCTTGCGCCGCGCGGCGAACCCGTCGAGTCCCTGCGGTGCTTCGTCGTCCGGTCCCGGGAATCGATTTTCCGTCTTCTCTTCGGGGAGATGAACCGCCCCCGCGTCGAGTGTGACGATATCGGGGCCTGGGGTCGCCACATCCTTCGCGATGTCGTGCCAGAAATCTCCGACCCGTTCGGTGGGCGGCGGTATTGGAGCCACCAGCCAATCCTTGGCGCGTGTGCACGCGACGTAACGAAGGCGGTGGGTTTCTTCGCGCAGGCGAGCCTCTTCCCGAAGCGCCAGCACATCCCAGTCGGGCGGCTGGCAATCCTTCACGAAACCGAGCGCGATCTTGCCCTCTTCACGCAGCGGTACGGTGTCGACACGCGGTGAGAAACGGTCGAGGCAGTCGTAGAGGATCACCACCGGAGCCTCGAGACCCTTGGCCTTGTGAATGGTCATGACCCGGACAGTGTGGGGGTCGCCGGGGCGCGAGGACGGCAGATCCGGCTCTTCTCCCGCGCCATCGAGACGGTTCGCGAGAAGCAGATTGAAACCGCGCAGGGTGAGAAGGCCCAGCGCCTCGGCCTGCCGCGCGAGATGGGCCACTTTCCGAAGGTTCGAGATACGCGGCTGAGCGCGCGCCGTCGAGCCCCGTTCGGCCGCGTGCAGAGCCGCGAAGATCGATGTCTCATCGAAGAGTTTTTCGATGAGCGCCGCCGGAGGCAGTCGAGTGCGGTCGTCGTGAAGCCGCCGCAGGAGCTCGAGGGCGCGGCTCACTTCGCTGATTGGGTTGTACGGATCTGTTGAAGAAACGCCGGCGCCGAGGATCGAAAGCTCGCGGCCCGCGAAGCGCCACTCGGCGATCGCCCGATCGGACACCCCGAAGAACGAGGACCGAAGGGCGGCCACCAGGCTCGTGGCGTCCGAGGGATCGTCGATGGCGCGCAGGACCGCGTGCGTCTCGACCACTTCCGATCGGACGAAAAACGATCGTCCGCCGTCGACCACGAACGGAACCCCGGCACGCTCGAGCGCCTGTTCGAGAGGCCGTATCTGGGTGAGCCGGCGAGCGAGGATCAAGACGTCGCCCGCGCGGCTGGGCCGAGTGCTGCCGCCGTCGCGGACTTTGAAGGTTCCCGTCTGTATTGCGGCGGCCACGAAGCCCGCGATCGCACTCGCCTCCGCCTCGAGGACATGGGAGTCGGCCTCTTGAGGAACCTCGAACTTCAAGGCAAGAAGACTCGGCTCGTCCGGGATGTTCGGACTCGGCACGAGGGCCTCGTAGTCGGGCTGGCCGTACTGGCTCTTCTTTATCGAGGAGGCGAAGAAGCGATTCACGAAACGGAGGATCGCGGGCGTCGACCTGAAATTCTGGGTGAGCGAAACCAGTTCGACGCCCTTACGCGTCTTCGCGGCCTCGCAGGCGGCGGCGAAGATCGAAGCATCGGCGCGGCGGAACCGGTAGATCGACTGCTTCGGATCGCCCACCACCACATAGGACGCCGCGCCGAGTTTGAGATCCTCGACAACACCCCCCGAAAAGCCGGCGAGCGTCTCGATGATCTCGACCTGGAGCGGATCGGTGTCCTGATATTCGTCCACGATGATGGCGCGAAACTTCCGGCGGAAGTAGGCCCGAAGCGACGCGTTCTGGCGCAAAGCATCGGCAGCCTTGACGAGCAGGTCGACGTAGTCGAGAACGCCCGCCTCATTCTTCCGCCGCTCGTAGATCGACTGCACGCCGAGGAGGGCCAGGACAAGGCCGCTGTAGAAGGAAGTGTTCTTCTCCTTCTCCCACGCGGCCCCACGCTCGGCGATTTCGAGGGTGATGGCGCGGCACTCATCGAATGCCTCGTCGGCTTTCCACATCCGCTTATTGCCAAGACCTTTGCGGACGCGCAGCGAACGCAGGGCGAGAATGAGGTCGGGATCGGCAAGCCCCGCGGTCTTCGCGATCTCGGCATGGAGCGAACGCACGGCGGCCACCAGGGTGTCGGCTTCGGGTTTTCCCTGGATCAGCTCGTGAGCGCGTGCGATCTTCGCCATGAACCATTCACGAACCGGCTTGGGATCGATCCCCACCGGCGCGATATGCGGCGTCAGGTCGCGCTGGGAGACGAGACGTCGCGCGAGTTTGCGCAGGGTCATGGGGTCGCCCATCGGCGAGATCTTCTCGAGCGGGATCCTCGAGAGGATCACCGCTTCGAGGAGATCGTCCTGGCCGGTCAGGCGATCCTGGAGCCACTCCTCCCACGCTTCTTCGAAGATGAAGTCGGAGAGAGCCTCGTCGGCGACGCGGAAGCCCGGCGTCACGCCGGCTTCGATCGGCCGCTCTTGCAGCATCGCGGTGCACAGGGCGTGGATGGTCGAAACCTGGGCGCGTTCGATCGAGGCCAGGCCCTCGCTCGCCCGCGCCACCACCTCCGCGTCCGACGCCTCGGCCCGGGCCTTCTCGAGGGCATCCCGCAGACGAAGTTTGAGCGTGGTGGCGGCATTCTCCGTGAAGGTCACCGCGGCGATCTGGTCGAGTTTGAGGTGGCCGGAGAGGACGATCGCGACCATCCGGTCGACGAGGAGCGTGGTCTTCCCCGTCCCCGCGCCCGCGGAAATCACGAAGCTCGTTTGAAGCTCGGAGCGGACCCGGTGGCGGACCGCTTCGTCGTGAGGAATGAGACCGGTCATGCGAACTGTTTGAGCTCCCCGACCTTGCGGGCTAGCGGATCATGGAGGCGACGCCTTCGCTTGCGACCCTCGAGCACCGGGTTCGGCCCGCAGACGGGAGAGAAGTCGCAAAACGTGCAGGCGGACGGCTCCTGCATGAAGACGCCGTGGCCCATGAGATCAGCGATGCGAAGCAGGAGCGCGCGGAAAGTGGCGGACGTGGCTTTCGCCGGGGAGAACGCCACCTGGCGTCCCGCGTTCACGTAGTCGAGGAACGCCTCGACCACTTTCTCGCCGGGAAAAATCTCCTGGGCGGCGAGGATGTAGAAGGGAATCTGGAGCTGACGGCCGCCTTTGAAGAGAGAAGCGTCGTTGTCCAGCGGCGCCTTACCCGTCTTGTAGTCGCGGAGCACGAGACCGCCGCCGTCCTCGGCCGCGATGCGATCGATGCGATCGATCTGACCCGATATCTTCAGAACGGTGCCGTCGTCGAGGGCGATCTCCACGGGGAGGTCGCGGTGCGGCTCGTTCGTGTTCGACCGACGGTACGGCATGCCGAAGGACACCTCGAAGTGCGCAGGTGTCGTCTTCTTCGTCCGGTAGTTCTCCGCCTCTCGGGCGAGCCAATCGGTGAGGAGATTCAAGAAGACCTTCTTCTCCGCGCGCCAGAGAAGGACGAGGCGCGGAGGCGACCCTTCGACCCAGGCCTCGAGCCGTTCGTCCCCAAGGGCCAGAAGGCGCGTCCGCTCCTCGTCGGTGTTGCGAATCGGCAGGGCGCCTTGATCGCGACGTTCGCGCAGGAAGAGTTCGGCGACTTCGTGGAACAACGTGCCTTTCTCGAGGGGGTCGAGTTTGCGGCGCTCCTCCGGCTCGATCGCGGGTTCGAGTTTGAGCACGTACCTGAGGAAGTATCTGAAGCCGCAATCGCCAAAGGCTGCGATCCGGCTCGCCGAAATCGCCTGACCACTCTTGACCGGATCGAGACGGGGATCGGAATCCTCACCCTCCCGGCCCACGAGTCCGTCGTAAGGCGAAAGGCGCTTCGCGGACCTCCCGCGCGAGAGTTCATGCGCGGCGCGAAGGAAGGGCCGTTCGGCTTCGAGCCACGTGATCGCTTGAAGCCCGTGGCGAGCGACCACCTCGGTGTCGCGCTCCCCGAGGTCGATACTCAGATCCATGTCGGAGCGGCCCTCTTCGTCCTCGGTGAGGATCCGCTGAAGATCGTCGGCGTTCACGGCCACGCCCTTGAAGGCCTGGAGCGCCGCCATGAGGAAGAGAGAAGGGAGACGCTCGCGGCCGGTCTGCTCATCGGCACGCGGATAGGACAGGATCAGGGTCTGTTCGGCCTGGCGGAGAGTCCTCGCGAACATCCGTCGCACCTGGCCGACCCGCGTTTCCGTGGTCGGCAGGGCGCTCGGGCCGCGGCCCTCGGGCGGCGCGACGTCCTCGTCGAAAAGACTCATCTGGGTCACGGCCTTGGGCGGTGGAACGGCGGCGACCTCGTCCGTGAGCGCTTTCCGCTCGGGATCGAGGAGGAAGGGATCGGGCCTGAAGACGCCGGGAAACCGGCCTTCCACGAGTCCAAGCAGAGCCAGGAAGCGGAAGCGACCACCCGAGAGCGCCTCGGGGGAACCCACATGCACGCCGATCCGCGACCGTTCTTCGAGCGGCCGGCGCTTCCGGTCGAACTGCGCCTCGACCACGGACAGGACGCGGTCGAACGTGACGGGAGTCGATACGGCGGCGAGGCTCGCGATCTCCTCGAGCGTCTCGCGCACGAGTTCGTGTTCGGTGCGTTCGATCTCATTCGAGGGACGAATCCACTCGTCGCAGAGAACGAGAAGTCTGCTGGACCATTGATCGAGCGGGAGTTTCTCGCGCGTGAAGGCGAGGCTCGTGTGGAGGTTCTCGACGAGAACGAGAAGGGCCTCGGCGGCTTTGACCCTGCCGCGAGCGCGGGACGATTTCGACTCTTCCTTGATGAAGTGATTGAGAGCTTTCCGGAAGCGGTCGATCCCCGACACAACCTTCAGTTCCCGGGTGATCGGGTCGAAGACGGAAGGGTGCGGCGGGTCAGGGTCGCCGGTTCGCTCGGCCAGGGGAACGGGCGCGAAGGTCAGGAACTCGAGCAGGGCGCCGCGATCGAAGTCGCGGGAACCGAGCAGGAGAAGGAACGATCGCGCGATGCGGCCGGTAGCGAGGGGCAGCGAAGGATGCAGCTTGAACGGGATCTTCGCCCGCGAGAAGAGGTCGACGAGGATGGGCGCGTAGATGTCCGCCTGCGGCAGCGCGATCGCCATCTCGTCGAAGGGAGTGCCTTCACGAGCGGCCTTGAGGACGAAGCGCGCGATGGACCTCACCTCGCCCGCTTCGCCAGGAGCGGTGAGCCAGACGATCGGGGAAGCGCCGTTGTGCTCCTTGGGCTTGCCGACGGGCGCTTTGAAGAGCGCGTTGGTCATCCTTGTGATTTCGCCATGCGCCGCGTGCGCCACCGGCGCGAACACCGTCTCACTCCACAAGGCGGTGGGAATGCGCGCCTCGTTGGCGAGACCGGGAAAGCCGCCTCTTTCGGCGGTGTCGCCGTCGTCGATTCTCCTGGCTCCGAAACGAGCCGCGAGGGATTTCAGGAAAGCGAACTCGTCGGGACGCGGCTCGAGATCGGGCGAGAGAAGAATGGTGGTTCCGGCGAGAAATCCGGCTTCCGCCTTTTCCGCCTCGGCGTAAAGGCGGGTCTCGTCGAAGAACTTCGTCTCGATTTCGGCGTGGAAACGTTCGTAGATCTTCGCGACCGCGAGGAGCCTCGAGCGGTCCTCGGGACTTGCGCTCCTCTCGGCCAGACGGCGCACCGCGCTCGGGCGAATCGAAGCGGCCCGAAGGTCGTCGAGCGTGCGCGCGAGGACGCGGGCCACCGGAGCTTCGGGAAGGCCGGGTTTGAGGAGTTCGGGATGAGCGGCCAGCAGTTTTGCGGCGAGGAGCGCGCCGTGGCCGCTTTGCCAGACCAGAAGACCCTGGGCGTGGCTCGAAGCGTCGGCCATTTTCTCGGCGAGGTCCCTGGGCCGCATTGCGGAAACCGCGGCCATCGCCCCTTTCTCCCGGGCCAGCCGGCGAAGGAGGATCTGGCCCGCCGACACCGAAGGGACGAGAAGCAAAGTGGGTGTGAGCGGCATGCCGATTGGTTTTTCGATGATACGACCTTGGGAGGCGGCCTCGGGTCCGCTCGCGCGTGGTCGGTTCAGGGTCTCGATCGTCGCGAGTGCGACCTCGCTAGCAGTCGTCTGCGCACCGCGCCGACCAGATAGAGGCTGCCAGCCACAACCACGGTTTCGCCCGGACGCGCGACGCGTGCGGCCTGAGCCAGGGCTTGCCTTATCGAGGCTTCCTCGATCGCCGTTACCCCGAGCTTCCTCCCGACTTCGAACAGATACTCCGTCGTCGCCGCCCGCTTCATTCGAACCCGAGTGGCGATCACGCGTCTGGCCAGCGGGAAGAGTTCGCTCGCCATCTCGTCGACGTGTTTGTCGCGCATCGCCCCGAAGACGAGAACATGAGGCGTTCCTTCTTCCTCGAGATAGGCGGCGAGCGCCTTGGCCCCTGCGGGGTTGTGGGCGCCGTCGAGCAGGAAGGGCGGACGGCCTTCGAATCGTTCAAGGCGGCCTGGCCACTGGGCTCGACTCATCCCAGAAACGGCCCGGTTGAGATCGAGGGTGATGCCGGCCTCGGAGAGAGCCTCGAGCGAACGGATCGCCACCACCAGATTCGTACGCTGGTGCGCGCCGGGCAAGGGCCTCACCGCGGGATACGTTCCCATGGGCGTGCGCACATCGAACGCTCCATCTGCGTCGTCATCGTCAAGACTGACGCCCTTGTGGGATGGAACGATGGTCGCGCCGAGGGCACGTGCGATCCCAACGATGGTTCTTTCGGCTTCCCGGGGCATGGGTCCCATCACGACCTTTCGCCCGCGCCGTACGACGCCCGCCTTTTCGCGGGCGATGGCCGTGAGGGTGCGACCGAGGAACTCCTCGTGATCGAAATCAATGCTGACGATCGTGGAAACAAGAGGCGAGGCCACGTTGGTGGCGTCGAGCCGCCCGCCCAGGCCCACTTCGAGAACGGCGAGGTCCACCTTGTTCTCGCGAAAGAAGTGGAAGGCCACCGCGGTGAGGATCTCGAAGTGGTTCGGATGCGCGGGGAGGATTCGCCTTTCAATCAGCTTCTCCGAGGCGTCGCGCACTTCGAGGACCAGACGCTCGAAGGCGGCGGATCCGATATTCCGCCCGGAGACGGTGATCCGTTCGCGGATATCGATCAGATGGGGAGACGTGTAGCGGCCGACCTTGAGCGAAGCCGCGCGCAGACCCTCGTCCAGATAGGCGCTCACCGACCCCTTCCCGTTTGTCCCCGCGATGAGCACGCTCTTGAACGAGCGCTCCGGGTGCTTGAGCCCTTTCATCAGGGCGCGCATGGTGCGCAGGTCGAACTTCGTGCCGAGCCAGGACCTGGATCGAAGGTATTCGCGGGCAGTCAAGGGGCGTGGAGCCTAGCAGTCCGACCACGAGCGCGGCACTTGTCCCGGTCTCCGAAGAGCGCCCATGTGGAAAAGTGGATGAATTTGTGGAAAACTGGGGATCTCATGTTTGCAGGCAGTTTCGAGTGTCGGATGGATCGCCAGGGGCGGGTCGCGGTTCCCCCGGCATTCCGGCGTGACATCGAAGACTCGGGCGACTCCTGCGTTCTCACCTTCTTCGACGACGCCATCGCCGGATACCCGCGTGGAACCTGGCAATCGCTCGAGAAGCAGGTGCTCTCCCTGCCCGCATTCTCGAAAAAAGCCCGCGCTTTGTCGCGTGTCCTGGCCTCCCGGGCTCACGAGTCCCGGCTGGATACGCAGGGGCGGATCCTGGTGCCCCCAGCTCTGAGGCGGATGGCCGGTCTTGAGCGGGATGTGATCGTGATCGGGGCGATGGACCGTTTTGAGATCTGGCCGCGTGACAAGTGGAACACGTTTGCAGACGACGCGGAGGCCCTTCTGGATGCCGCGTCCACGGAACTGAGCTTCGGCCTTCCCCGCCCTTCCACAACCCAAGCCTAGGCGGCCGCTCGCTTTCGCGAGCCTTCGGTTGACAGTTCGATGACCCTGGCCTAGAGTCGCTGTGGAAAATATTGGCCAAAAGTGGTCAGTATGGGCGAGGACATGCTGCGCGGTAACCATCCTGCACGAATAGACGACAAGGGCCGTCTCAAAATTCCTTCGGCGTTTCTAGGCGCCCTGACGGAGTCGTCCCGCGATTTTTTCGTCACCTCGATTTCCGGCGAGTTCGTGAGGATCTATCCGCTGCACGCTTGGACCGAGATCGAAAAGCGGCTCGCAGCGATGCCGCAGGCCCATCCCGCCCGACAGCGTTTTCTGGAGCGGGTGAACTTCTTCGGCCAGGTCGCCCAGGTGGACGCTCAGGGTCGCGTGCTCATCCCCCAGATCCTGCGAAAAATGGCGTCGATGGAGGGCGATGTCGCCGTCCTCGGCCAGCAGAACCACGTCGCGGTGTGGAACACGAAGCGGCTCGAAGAGCGACTTTTCGAAAAGGAACCGTTCACAGAACTGGACGCGAAGCAGCTCGCGGAGTTCGGGATCTGATGTGGACCCGGCTCACCTTGTCGACATACCGGACGGCGCGCGTCATGTCCCGGTGCTCCTTCGAGAGATCCTCTCGTTCGCACCGGTCTCCACAAAGCGCGTCCTCGATGCCACCCTTGGACTCGGCGGCCACTCCCACGCCCTTCTCGAAGCCCATCCAGTAGCCACTCTCCTCGCTTTCGATCGCGATGATCAGGCCCTTCAAATCGCGTCTCGCCGGCTGGCGCCATTTGCCGAAAGGCTGGAGCTTCGGCACGGCGACTTCCGGGACGGCCTTGGCGGCATCGCCGCAGAGAGCCTCTGCTATGCGATTGCGGACCTCGGCGTCAGTTCGCTCCAACTCGATTCAAAGGATCGCGGGTTCAGCTTCAGGTTCGACGCGCCCCTCGACATGCGGATGGATCCTCGCAGCGGTCGGAGCGCTTCCGACATCCTCAACACCGCTTCGGAGAAGGAACTCGAGCACATCCTCACCGAGTTCGGCGAGGAGCCGAAAGCCCGCGCCATCGCGCGCTCGATCGTCATGGAGCGCAGGAACACGCGCAATTGGACGACCAGCGCATTTTCGAGCCTGGTCCGGCGCGACGCCCGCGGGCGGCCCGGGCTCGACCCTTCGACCCGCGCTTTCCAGGCGCTTCGCATCGCCACGAACGCGGAACTTCAGGGTCTCGACGTTGGTCTCGAACGCCTCGCGGCTTTGCTCCGGCCTGGAGGGCGTCTGGCCGTCATCGCCTTCCACAGCCTGGAAGACCGCATCGTGAAGAACGTGTTCCGGTCTCTCAAGCAGTCTCGAGGCTTCGAGGTGCTGACGCCCAAACCCGTGGTTCCTTCGGCCGATGAGTCGCGGGCCAATCCGCGCGCGCGCTCCGCCAAGCTCCGCGTGGTCGAGAAGCGCGAGAGCGCCTCCGAGGTGCTGCGGTGAAGGTCGATCGCATCCACGCCGTCCATGTCGAGGACTCGATCGACAATCGCCGGGTCGTCCGCACGCGCGACGACAAGATGTCCAAGGACCTCTTGTGGATCGGCGGAGTGGTCTTGATTCTCATCGGTCTGTTCGTGGCCTACGGCTGGCCCCGCGCCGCTCTCCGGGACACCGGTTCGACGGCGGGAAAACTCCAGCGGGAGCAGGACCGCCTGCGCGAGGAGAACCGCGAGTTGCGCCTCGAAAAGGCGGCGCTCCAGGACCTGAAGCGGGTTCAGACCATCGCCACCACATCGCTCGGACTGCAGTCGCCTTCTCCCCGGAACGTGGTGGTGGTGGAGCGGCCCCAGAATCTCCCTAAAGACTCGCGGCTCGCCGCCAAGGATGTCGCGGAGGGAACGAAGCAGTGAGGTTCGAGGCCGCGCCCAACCCCGCCCCGCTTCCCCCGGGCGGCCCCGTCGCGCGCAATCACGACCTCCGTCTGTATGTGGTCGCGATCTGCGGCACGGTGTGGGCGCTCGCGATCGTGGCCCAGCTCTTCCACCTCCAGATCCTGCGGCACGGCCTGCTGCTCAAGGAAGCGGGGCGTCAATCCGATCGAACGATCACGGTCAAGGCGCGGCGCGGCGGAATCGTGGACCGCAACGAGCGACCCTTCGCCATCTCGGTGGACGCGCCGAGCATCTACGCCGACCCTTCCGTGATCCGCGATCCCAAGGGCGCCGCTTCAAGCCTCGGCCGCGCCCTCGGTTATTCGAGCGCGGAACAAAAAGACCTCCTCGCCCTTCTCCGTCAGGATCGCTCTTTTGTCTGGATCAAGCGCCAGGTGGACCCGGCGATCGCCCGCGCGGTGCGCGAACTCCGTCTCGAGGGCATCGGTTTTGAAACCGAAAGCCGCCGCTACTACCCGAAACGCAATCTCCTCGCTCCCGTCCTCGGCTATGTCGGTCTCGACTCTCAGGGCATGGCCGGCCTCGAATACGCCTTCGATGAAGACCTCCGGGGCCGCGAGGCCCGGGTCACGGTGCGGCTCGATGCGCGGAGGCGTCCGCGCGGCGAGATCGAGAAGCCCCCGACCGAAGGCCGGCGGGTGATTCTCACCATCGATGAGCGGATCCAGCATGTGACCGAGATGGCGCTCGGCGAAGCCATCCGCAACACCGGGTCGATCTCGGGCGTGGCGGTGGTGATGGATCCGCGCACCGGCGAGGTCCTTGCCATGTCCAGTCTTCCGTCCTTCAATCCGAACCGCTTCGGGAGTTTCCCCGAACGGGATCGCGTGAACCGCGCCGTCGCCGATGCCTACGAGCCGGGCAGCATCTTCAAGATCATCACCGCCGCCGCGGGCTTTCAGGAGGGTGTGGTCTCTCCGCTCGAGATCATCGACTGCGGGAACGGTTTCATCGAGATCAACGGAATCCGGATCAACGATCACGCGGTCTTTTCATCTCTCACCTTCAAGGATGTGATCGCGAAGTCGAGCGACATCGGGGTGATCCGCGTGGCCCAGAGAGTGGGTACGGACAAGTTCTACGAGTCGATGCGGAACTTCGGCTTCGGCGCGCGCACGGGAATCGGCCTCCCCGGTGAAACCGCGGGCATTCTGAGAGCCCCGAAAGCGTGGAGTTCCCTTTCCCTCGCGTCCCTGTCCTTCGGTCAGGAAATCGGCGTGACCGCGGTCCAGATGGCAAGCGCCGCCTCCGTCATCGCAAACGGCGGCTACTGGATGAAGCCCTACATCGTGAAGCGCATCGAAGAGCCCTGGGGTGAGGTGGTGAGGGAATTCGCCCCGGTCGCGGAAAGGAAAGTCATCGAGCCCGAAATCGCGGATCGCGTGATGGCTCTCCTGCGGGAGGTGGTGGTCTCGGGAACAGGAAAGAAGGCGCAGGTCGAGGGTTTCGAGGTGGCAGGAAAAACCGGCACCGCCCAGAAGGTCGATGCATTCGGCCGGTATTCGATGATCGACCATGTCGCGTCTTTCGTGGGGTACGTGCCGGCGTCGCGCCCCTCTCTCGTGGTTCTGGTTTCGCTCGACACGCCAAAGGGTCAATTCAACGAGGGCGGCGATGTGGCCGCCCCTCTCTTCTCGCGGATCGCCACCGAGGCGGTTCGTCTGCTGGCCATAGCACCCGACGACCCCACCCGGAATATCCGCCTCGTCACCTACTCGCCCGATACCCTCCCCAAAACGAACGCATCGGCGGAGCGGGTCAAAACGCCGCCTCCGGTGATCGAGGATCCGCGCATCATGCCCGATCTTCGCGGGCTGTCTCTGCGCGAAGCCGCGCTCCTCTCGGCCCGGCACGGACTCACCGTTGAAATCCATGGCAGCGGTGTGGTTTCAGGACAGACACCTCTTCCCGGCACGCCGATCGAACCCGGAATGAGCTGCTCGCTCGACCTTCGCCCCTCGTCCACCCGGATGTATCCAGCTCCCGCACCCGAAGCGGGTGCGACCCTCACGAGCGCCAGGCCGAATCCGTGAAGCTGCGCGATCTCGCGAAAGCCCACGAAGGAGCACGGCTCCATGGGCCGGACGATCTCGAAATCCTCGGCCTGTCCTACGATTCCCGGCAGGTCCAGCGCGGTCATCTCTTCGCGGCGCTCCACGGCGCCAGACAGGACGGCCTCGAATTCGTGAAGTCGGCCCGACGAAAGGGAGCGGTCGCAATCCTGTCCGATCGGACGCCTCCTGTGGACATCCCCTGGATCGAGGTTCAAAACTCTCGCGGGGCTCTCGCCGATCTCGCGGCCGCCTATTTCGATCGGCCGGCCGAGAAGCTGCGCCTCGCCGGAGTCACAGGGACGAATGGCAAGACCACGACGGCCTTTCTGATCGACGCGGCTCTGCGCGAGAACTCGAAAACCACCGGGCTCATGGGAACGGTGGAGACCCGGATCGCGGGCCGGCCCAAGAGCGCCTCGCTCACCACACCGGAGTCGCTCGACCTGCAGGCCCTCCTTCGCGAAATGGTGAACGAAGGCGTCACGCATGCGACCCTCGAGGTCTCCTCGCACGCCCTGGTGCAGGAACGGGTGCGCGGCCTCGCCTTCCGCGCTGCGGTCTTCACGAACCTCACCCGGGATCATCTCGATTTCCACGGCGGCTTCGAACCGTATTTCGAAGCCAAGAAGCTCCTGTTCACCAAGCACCTGCACCCCGAGGGTCAGGCGATCGTGAACCTCGACGACGACCATGGGGCGATGCTGGCCGGCCTGTTCCGGGGTCCGCGATGCCGGACTTTCGGGATGAGCCAGCAGGCCCAGATCCGACCGGAGGAACTCGAGATCTCGCTCGAGGGTGTTCGCTTCCGGTGCGTCACCCCCGAAGGCGAGGCGCTCGTGCAGTCGCCGCTCGTGGGCTTCTTCAACGTCAGCAATCTGCTCGGGGCCATCGGGGCCCTGATCGCGCTCGGCCTCTCGCCCGCACAGGCGGCGCGCGGCGTTTCGAGCCTCGACGGCGTTCCCGGCCGCATGGAGCGCGTGAATGCGGGCCAGCCGTTCGCAGTGATCGTCGACTATGCGCACACCGACGACGCGCTGCGAAATCTTCTCGACACTCTGCGGTCCCTTCGTCCCGAGCGCATCATCACCGTCTTCGGTTGCGGCGGCGACCGCGACCGCTCGAAGCGACCGCTCATGGGTTCGGTGGCCGCGCAGAGATCGGATCTGGTGATCGCGACTTCCGACAACCCGCGCTCCGAGCCCCCCCAGGGCATCCTCGACGAGATCGCCCAGGGCTTCAAGAACCACACCACGCCATTCAAGCTCATCGCCGACCGGCGCGAGGCGATTGCGATCGCGCTCAACGCGGCGCGGCCCGGGGACATCGTGGCCATCGCCGGAAAAGGCCACGAAGGCACCCAGACGATCCGGGACAAGAAGCTCCCGTTCGACGATCGCCTGGTGGCCCGGGAGATTCTGAGACAACAGGGTCAAGGAGGTGCTTCACTTGCGCATCCTTGAAACCCTGTCGTGGGCCGAGATCGGCAGAGCCCTCGGGGGCCGTCCCGTGGGGACCGAGCCGGCGCCGGCCCGCGGTGCATCGATCGACACCCGGACCCTGGAGAGAGGCGACATCTTCTTCGCGCTCAAGGGGGAGAACTCGGACGGGCACGCGCACCTCCGTTCCGCCTTCGAGAAAGGCGCCGCCTGCGCAGTGATCCAGGACGCGGCACGCGCGGATGAAGTCCCGTTCGCCATCATCGTGGAAGACACCGAAACCGCGCTCTTCGAACTCGGCCGGCTCATCCGCGCGAAGACCTCCATTCCATTCGTCGCCATCACCGGGTCGGCGGGCAAGACCACCGCGAAGGACTTCACGGCCTCGATCCTTTTGGCAAGGGGACCGGTTCTCGCCACGCGGGGAAATCTCAACAATCACCTCGGGGTGCCGCTGACCCTCTCGCGTCTCGAGGCCGGTCATTGGGCAGCGGTGATCGAGTGTGGAATGTCGCGGGCGGGCGAATTGTCGCGTCTGTCCGGGCTGCTGCGTCCCAGGGTCGCGGTGATCACGAACGTAGCCGCCGCGCATCTCGAGTTCTTCGAATCGGTGGCGCAGATCGCCCAGGCGAAGGCGGAGATCTTCGAAGCTCTCGGACCCGGTGACACCGCGGTGGCGCCCGCGGGCGAGCCGCTTCTGTCGAGCCGCGCCCAGGCCTCCCCGGGTTCCGCCCGGCTTTTCGGCGAGGGCGAACACACGTCCTGCCGCGCGCTCGACGTCTCGATGTCGCTCGAGGGTTCGCAGTTCACGCTTCAGTATGGCGACGCGCGTGTCGCGGTGACCCTCCCCGTCTGCGGACCCCACGCGATCTCGAATCTGCTGGCCGCGACCGTGGTTGCGACGTCGCTCGGGCTTTCTCTCGAAGCCATTGCCACCGCGGCTAGGGAACTCAAACCCGCGGCGAACCGGGGCGCGGTGCAAAGGCTCCGCGACGACATCCTGCTCATCGACGACAGCTACAACTCGAATCCCCGAGCCCTTCTTTCCGCGATCGACACCCTCGCCCTCGCCCGGGATCGACGCCGGGTCGCGTGTCTTGGGGAGATGCGCGAACTTGGGCCGCAAGGCCCGCAACTCCATCGCGAGGCGGGTGCGGCCATCGGCACGCGCGTCGACCTGCTTCTCGGGGTTGGCGCGCTCGCGAGAGAGATTCTGAAGGGCGCTTCCACCCTGCCCGACGAAGCGAAGAGAGCCTTCGAGACTTCCGCCGACCTCGCGGCCGAAATCAATGATCTCGTGCGAACTCACGACGCAGTCCTCGTCAAAGGTTCGCGCGGCGTGCGCATGGAGCGTGTCGTCGAAGCCCTGACCGCCGCCCATCCGATGGGGGCGGCCTGATGTTGTACCACCTGCTCTTCGAGCTGCGCGATCAGATCGGCGCTTTCAACGTGGTCCGCTACATCACGTTCCGGACCGCGATGGCGACGCTCTCCGCCCTGCTCATCGTCTTGATCTTCGGACCCTGGACGATCGAGAGACTGCGCCGGCTCAAGTTCGGCCAGCAGATCCGGAGTGACGGGCCGGAGAGTCACAAGGCCAAGGCCGGCACACCGACCATGGGCGGCATCCTCATCGTGGCGGGAACGCTCATCCCCACGCTTTTGTGGGGCGATCTCTCCAACCGGAATATCTGGGTCCTGATCTTCGCGATGCTCGCGTTCGGCGGCATCGGTTTCGCCGACGACTACATCAAGATCGTGAAGAAGCGAAGCCTCGGCCTCACCGCGAAACAAAAACTCGGGTGGCAATTCGCGGTCGCGCTCACGATCGGCGCCGGTCTGTATCTGGGCTCGCTGGCGGACCCCGACAGTTTTTCGACCCGTGTCGTCTTCCCCTTCTTCAAGCGGCTGCAGCCTGAACTGGGGCTCCTCTACCTCGCGTTCGCGGCCATTCTGCTCGTGGGCTACACCAACGCGGTGAATCTGACCGATGGCCTCGACGGTCTCGCCATCGGGGCCACGCTCATTTCCTCGGCCGCACTGACCGGCCTCGCCTACGTCACCGGGCACCGCATCTTCGCGACCTATCTCGACCTGCTCTACCAGCCCTCCGCCGGCGAGGTCACGGTTTTCTGCGGAGCGCTCACCGGCGCGGCCATGGGTTTCTTGTGGTGGAACTGTTATCCCGCCCAGGTGTTCATGGGCGACGTGGGTTCGCTGGCCCTGGGGGGGGCGCTCGGAACCGTGGCGATCCTCATCAAGCAGGAGTTGCTCCTGATCCCGATCGGCGGTCTGTTCGTCATCGAAGCCCTCTCCGTGATCGGCCAGGTGGCTTCATTCAAGTTCACGGGCAAACGGATCTTCCGCATGGCCCCGTTGCATCATCATTTCGAGTTGATCGGCTGGAAGGAAACCCAGGTGGTCACCCGTTTCTGGATCGTGGCCTTCATCTTCGCCCTCATGAGCCTGGCCACGGTGAAACTCCGATGAACTGGAACGGCCTTCGCGTGGCGGTCATCGGCCTCGCCCGGTCCGGGGTGGCCGCGTGCCTCTTCCTTCACCGGCGCGGCGCGCGTGTGGTGGGCATCGACCGAAGGCCCGCCCACGATCTGGGGAACGTGCCGAACGAACTCCAGGCCGCGGGTATCGAGATGTCGCTCGGCGCTCATCCGGACCTTCACGCGTTCGACGCGATCGTTCTCTCACCGGGGGTTGATCCCGCGCAGGAGGGAATCGCGCAGGCGCGAGCCAAGGGGGTCTTGATCCTCCCGGAACTCGAGGTCGGCGCGCTCGAAGTCACGGGGCGGATCGTCTGCATCACCGGAACCAAGGGCAAGAGCACCACGACCACCGCACTCGCCGCGATGCTGGTTGAGGCGGGGTTGGATGCGCGCGCGGTTGGAAACATCGGTTCGCCCATCACCGCGCATGTCGATGCTTCCGACGAGCGGACCATCTTCGTGACCGAGGCCTCGAGTTTTCAGCTCGAAACCACCCAGGCCTTGAGGCCCCACTGCGCGATCTTCCTGAACCTCTTCGCCGACCATCTCGACCGACATCCGACGATGGAGTCCTACGCCGAGGCGAAGGCGCGGATCTTCGCCAATCAGACGTCTTCGGACGCCGCGATCGTGAATGGCGAGGACTCGGCAGTGCTCGGCCTCGCCGCACGCACCAAGGCTGCGGTCATCCCGTTCAGGCCTCGCACCGCAGCGCCGCTGGGCGCCACCGGGCCTTTGGCGGCTTTCGAGAATGACCTGGCGGTGTTTCGGCACCGGGAAACGACACCGCTGTTCCGAGTTGACGACGTCCAGATCCCCGGTTCGGCGGTCCGCGCCAATCTCCTTGCCGCGGCGACGGCCGCACACCACCTGGGGGTCCCGAGTGAAGTCATCCGCGGAACCGTGCGGGGCTTCAAAGGCGTGCCTCACACATTCGAGAAGCTCGGAGTCGTGAATGGCGTCGGCTTCTTCAACGATTCCAAGGCGACCACCCTCGAATCGGTGGACGCGGCGCTTCGTTCCTTCGATTCGCCGGTCATCGTCATTCTCGGAGGGCGGCTCAAGGCGGGCTCCTTCACGGCCCTCGTGGACGCGGCCGCGAAACACGCCCGTTGCGTCTACGCCATTGGCGAGAGCCGAGGCCTCATCCACCAGGCGCTCGATGGCGTTTTGCCGGTGCACGACGCCCCGAACATGGATGAGGCGGTGGCGCGGGCTTTTGAGGCCGCGAAACCAGGAGACACCGTCCTGCTCTCACCGGGCTGTTCGTCCTTCGACATGTTCAGGGACTACGCCGAACGCGGCGAGGCGTTCCGTCGCGCGTTCCAGCGCCTTTCTCTGCAAGGAGCCGCCTGATGGCCAAACGACTCGCCACCGATCGTGTCCTGCTGGGCGTCGCGGTGATTCTCTTCGGCGCCGGTCTGCTCATGCTGTGGAGCGCGTCGCAGCCGTTCTCGGAGACCGGCGCGCGGGTCAGCGGAGGGGCGATCATGGCCCGCCAGCTCTTCTGGGCCGTCCTTGGGGTGAGCGTGATGCTCGTCAGCCTGCGCTTCGACTACCGCATCCTGCGATCCCGTTACGTGGCGTTCTCCATCCTTGGAGTGGCCATGCTCCT
>CAZBTT010000004.1:0-11542 GCA_964494295.1 uncultured Acidobacteriota bacterium | reverse complement strand
CCTCAAGGCCCGCCTCGGGCTCTCCATGCTGTTGCTTCTCGCGGCGCTGGCCTGGCCTTCAGTGAACGAGACCAACCGATGGATCCGTCTCGGGGGGATCTCGTTCCAGCCCTCCGAGTTCGCAAAACTCGCGATCGTGATCTTCCTGGCCTCCGAATTCGAGCGGCGAGCCCGGAGTCTTTCCACGTTCAAGGACCTTCTCGCCCCCGGCTCCGGTGTGGCGCTCGTGGCCCTGCTCGTGTACCTCGAACCTGACTTCGGCTCGGCCATCCACATCGTTCTGGTCGCAAGTGCCATGGCCTTCCTCGCGGGCGTGCCTTTCCGGCTCTTCGTCCTCGGCGGTGCTTTGATGCTGCCGGTGTTGATGCTGGGCATCACCTCCGCGTCTTACCGACTCGACCGCATCTTCGCCTTCCTCGATCCCTGGGCGCAGCGGCAGGGCACGGGCTACCAGCTGATCCAGAGCGTGATCGCGGTGGGCAGCGGCGGACCCTTCGGGCGCGGTTTCATGAAGGGAGAACAAAAGGCTTCGTTCCTTCCCTACCCTTATTCGGACTTCATCTTCGGCGTGGTCGGCGAGGAGCTCGGCTTCATCGGCGCTTTCATCATCGTCTCGCTGTTCCTCGTCTTCCTCTGGCGGGGGCTGCGGACCGCGCAGCGCGCGCCCGACATGTTCGGGAGGCTGCTCGCCGCCGGCCTGTCCATGACGATCGTGTCCCAGGCCTTCATCAACATGGGCGTGGTGCTCGGCCTCACTCCCACCAAGGGCATCCCTCTTCCCTTCTTCTCGGCCGGAGGCACGTCGCTCGTGTTGTGCCTGCTTTCGGTCGGCATCGTCTTGAACGTCTCTCAGCACACGGATTGATGGAGCCAGGAAGCTTGAATCCACTCATCCTCATCGCGGCCGGCGGCACCGGAGGTCACATCTTCCCCGGGCTCGCCGTGGCCGAAGAGATGGCCGCCCGCTCCGCCGCGGTGCGGGTGGAGTTCGTGGGATCGACGGCACCCCTCGGCCTGGAGCGGCGAATCGTGCCGGGCGCGAATCTCAAGCTGCATCTGCTCCCCGTCCTGCCCCTCAACACTCCGTCTCTCCTCGCGCGCCTCCGCGGTGTGGCCTTGCTCCCCTGGGGAATGCTGCGGGCCGTACTTCTCTTGATGAAGACCCGGCCAAGCGCCGTTCTTGGCATAGGCGGCTATGCGTCGGGACCGCTCGTCCTGATGGCGAGCCTTCTCCGCATCCCGACGCTCCTGCTCGAACCCAACGCGATTCCAGGCTTCACCAACCGGCGATTGAAGCCCTTCGTCCGACAGGCGGCCTGCGCCTTCCAATCGACGTTGTCGCACTTCGACGGAAAGGGCGTTCTCACCGGGAACCCGGTGCGCGCTTCTTTCAAGGCCCTGCCGGAAAAAGCGCATACGCCACCTCTTCGCCTCCTGTGCTTCGGCGGGTCGCAGGGCTCGCGCATCCTTTCCGAGGGACTCATCAAGGCGCTCCCCGCACTGCCCGGTGAAGCGGCCCTCACGATCGTTCATCAGACCGGGCCGGCGCAGTTCGACCACGTCCAGGCCGCCTACCGCGCGGCGGGACGCAAAGCCGAAGTGACCGCCTTCATCGACAACATGTGGGAGGCGTTCGCCGCCGCGGACCTCGTCTTGTGCCGCGCCGGAGCCACGACACTCGCCGAACTCACGGTCGCCGGGAAAGCCGCGGTTCTGGTGCCGCTGCGCTCGGCCGCCGAGGACCATCAGACCTGGAACGCGAAGGCCATGGTGGCGTCAGGCGCCGCGCTCATGGTTGCGGAGACCGAACTCGACACCCTTGGCGCGGTGATTTCAGGCCTCGTCGCGCATCCCGAGCGGCTTCGCTCGCTCGAACAGGGAGCGCGCGCTCTCGGCCGTCCGGATGCGGCGGCCCGCGTCGCCGACCTTCTTGTACCGATGGTGCGTGCCGCATGATGGACGCTCTCGCTCTCCTTCAGGGCCCGTTTCATTTCGTGGGCATCGGTGGCTCGGGGATGAGTCCGCTCGCCGAGCTCCTGCGCGCGCAAGGCCACGCGGTATCAGGTTCCGACGCGAAGTCGTCCGACGCGACCATAAGACTCGCAGCGATGGGCATAAAGACGCACATCGGTCACGATTCGAAGAACGTCGCGCACGCCCGCTGTCTCATTCTCTCGTCGGCGATCCGCGACACGAACCCCGAAGTGGTCGAGGCCCGGCGGCTGGGGCTGCGGACGATTCACCGCGGCGATCTGCTCGACGCGGTGATGGCTCCCTTCAAACATCGGATCGCCATCTCGGGTTCCCACGGCAAGACCACGACCACGGCGATGGTGGCGGGAATCCTCCAAGCCGCGGGGTTCGATCCCTCGGCACTCGTGGGCGGGAAACTCCGCGGACTCGACTCGGGCGCGCGGGTCGGTGATGGGGAAACCTTTGTGGCCGAGGCCGACGAATCGGATCGCTCGTTTCTCAAGCTCCACCCGACCCACTGCCTGATCACCAACGTGGATCGCGAACACCTCGACACCTACGTCGATCTCGATGACGTCAGGGCGGCGTTTTCCGCTTTCGCCGCGAGCGTCCCCGCGTGGGGAACCGCGATTTTGTGTGCGGACGATCCGGTGACCGAAGGCATCTCGAAACAGATGGGAGGTCGCGCGCTCACCTACGGCTTCTCTCCTTCGGCCGGGGTCAGCGGGCGAACCACGATGAACCCCGAGGGTTTTCCCACCGTGACCGGTCACGGACCGCTTGGGGAGTTTTCGTTCACGCTCGGCGTCGGCGGGGAGATGAACGCGTTGAACGCGCTCGGCGCCATGGCCCTCGCCCAGAGCCTGGGGATTTCTCCCGCCCTCGTCGCACGTGCGCTCGAGAGCTTTGAGGGCGTGGCGCGGCGGCTCGAATGGAAGGGCCACAGGAACGGGGTCGACGTGTGGGACGACTACGGACACCACCCGACCGAAATCACCGCAACCCTCAAGGCTCTGCGCGCGCGAAACGCGGGACGCCGGCTCGTGACGCTCTTCCAGCCGCATCGCGTGACCCGCACCAAATCCTTGTGGAACGAGTTCACCGACGCCTTCGTGTTGAGCGACGAACTCTGGTTGTCGAGCATCTACGCCGCCGGCGAGCCCGCGGAAGCCGGCATCACCGCGGAAAGGCTCGTGGAGGCGATCGCTGCGAAGGGCCAGGCCGCGCGATTCGCGGGAAGCCTGGACGATGCGCCATCGAGCGTCTTCAAGGGCCTGCGCGCGGGAGATGTCTTCCTCACTCTGGGCGCCGGCAACGTCGTGGAAGTGGGCGAGGCCTTCCTCAAGGAAGCGGGGACCACGCGATGAGTCAGGCCCGCGGTCTGCCTATTGGTCCGCCTCCCCGGGAGATGCCGCTCCAGAGCATGTCGGGAGATGGCCCCTTCTTCCGGCCGGCCCGGCTCTCCAAGCCGCGCCGGGAAAAACGCTCAGGGTTCAAGCGCGCGTTCGTCCTCATCCAGATCAGCGCCGCGTTGTGCGCGGCGGTCGTGGGTGTGTTCCTCTTCACCGAACGCTTCGCGATCCCCAACCGGTTTCGCATCGCCAGCATCGAGGTCAAGGGCAACCACTTCCTGTCGGAAGGGGAGGTCCGCGAAATGCTCGGGCCCGCCATGGGCGAGAGCCTTGTCGGGGCGAACCTCGAGGGACTCCGCGCAAACCTCGCCGCCTCCCCCTGGGTCGGAGGTGCGGTGGTGCGGCGAAAACTCCCGGACACCCTCCTCGTGGACGTGACCGAGCGCTTCCCGATCGCTTTCGCGGAGACCGATCAGCTCTATGTCATGGACGCCTCGGGAGAGCTGATCGATCTTCTCGGGCCCCGCACCGCGGGTTTCGACCTGCCCATCATCCGCGGCCTGGGTGGCGTGTCACTGGATGTCCGGCGCGACCGCGCACGGAGGGCGAATGTTCTTCTCGAAGATCTTGGCGACCTTTCCGCCGAGATCTCTGAAATATCGGTGGATCGCTCCGGTGACCTCATGGTCGTCCTTCGCGGCGACGGCACCGTGCTCAAACTCGCCGAACCGCCGTACCGGAAGCGCGTCCTGTCCTTCCTCGCCCTGCGCCAGAAGCTCCGGGAACGCTGCCCGGACGCTGAGTACTTCGATCTGCGTTTCAAAGACCGGATCTACGCAAAACCCGCCTCGCGGGACGAAAAAACCGACCTCAGCCCGGCATCGCTGAACCAGGCAGCGTTGAACCCGCCCCCAGATACCAGAGAATAAGGAAACCGATAAACCATGGCTCGTAAAAACGACCGGTACATCACGGGACTCGACATCGGCACCCACAAGGTCTGCGCAATCATCGCGGAAGCGATGGACGACCGCCGCCTCAATGTGGTGGGCGCGGCGCACACCGAATCGAAGGGCGTGCGCAAGGGAGTGGTCATCAACCTCGACGCCACCGTGGAGTCGATCAAGAAGGTGATCGAACAGGCCGAGCTCATGGCCGGGGTCGAGGTCCAGCAGGCCTGCGTGAGCATCGCGGGAACCCACATCAAGAGCGTCAACTCGCGCGGCGTCATCGCGGTCTCCGCGCGGAACCGCGTGATCGAGAAGGAAGACATCCGGCGCGTGATCGACGCCGCGAAGGCGGTGTCGATTCCGCCCGACCGTCAGATCCTCCACGTGCTGGCCCAGGAATACGTGGTCGACGATCAGGAAGGCATCGGTGATCCCTCGGGCATGAGCGGCGCGCGCCTCGAGGCCAACGTGCACGTGGTCACGGCGTCGTCCACGTCCACCCAGAACACGATCTCGTGCCTGCACCGGGCCGGTCTCGAGGTCGAGAGCACGGTTCTCGCCCAGCTCGCGGCCGCCGAGGCGTGCGTCACCCAGGACGAGAAGGAACTGGGCGTCGCGGTCGTCGACATCGGAAGCGGCACCGTCGACATCGCGATCTTCGAGAAGGGTTCGCTCTGGCACACCGCGGTTCTCCCCATCGGCGGCGAGCACTTCACCAACGACGTCGCGGTGGCGCTTCGCACCGGAGTGACCGAGGCCGAGCGCGTGAAGAAGAAACACGGCTGCGCTCTCGTCTCCCTCGTGCCCGAAGAAGACATGATCGAGGTGCAGAGCGTCGGCACGAAGAAAGCGCGGATCATGGGCCGCCAGCTCCTGGCCGAGGTCTTACAGGCCCGCACCGAAGAGGTCTGCCAGCTCGTGCTCGCGGAAATCCGGAAGTCGGGCTTCGACCAGTCGCTCAACGGCGGGATCGTCCTCACCGGCGGTGGCGCGATGCTCGAGGGCATGGTCGAAATCGGCGAGCAGATCTTCGATCTGCCGGTCCGCCTGGGCACGCCCTCCGGGATCACGGGGCTCGTGGACGTGGTTTCGTCCCCGGCACACGCGACCGCGGTGGGCCTGGTCCTGCGCAGCCATCGCGCACGGCTCGGGGAAGGCCGCCTGCTCCAGGAGATGAGAGGAACCGGCACGTTTGGGCGACTCACCGGAAGGATCCGGGACATGTTCTCGGGTCTGTTCTGATGGGGATGATGTGGAAGGCTTGACGCCCGCTCCGCGGAGACGTGAGAAGGGTCACGAGCGTCTCGTGGGAACGGGGAAAAAAGGGCTTCCCTTTCGGGATTTAGCCTTAAACTTGGCAATCGGCTTTACCTCCGCGAAAAGAGTGAGTTCCGGGGTTCAAGGCATCTGGGAGGCTTGATGAGCGCACAAGAAAAAATCTCGCGCATCGTTCTCGCCGAAGATGAGGCCAGGGGCGCCTCGATCAAGGTGGTGGGCGTCGGCGGTGGAGGCGGCAACGCCATCACCCGGATGATGGAAGCGGGCCTTCACGGTGTGGAGTTCATCGCGGTCAACACCGACCTCCAGGCTTTGAAGTCGAATCGTGCGCCCGTGAAGATCCAGATCGGCGGGAAACTCACCAAGGGACTCGGGGCCGGAGCCAACCCCGACATTGGCCGACAGGCCGCGGTCGACGACACCGAAAAACTCGCGGATGCTCTTGAAGGCGCCGACATGGTCTTCATCGCGGCGGGCCTCGGCGGCGGCACCGGCACGGGTGCGGCGCCCGTGGTCGCCTCCATCACCAGCCAGCTCGGCGGCGGTGAAAACAATCTTCTGACCGTGGCCGTGGTCACGCTCCCCTTCAAGCTCGAGGGCAAGCGGCGCATGGACCAGGCCCTCGACGGCCTCGCGAAACTCCGCGAATCGGTCGACTCCGTGATCGTGATTCCAAACGATCGCCTCCGCGAAACCGTAGCCCGCCAGACCCCGATTTCCGAAGCCTTCCGGATGGCCGACGACGTGGTTCGCCAGGCCGTGCAGGGTATCTCCGACATCATCACCATCCCCGGCCTCGTGAATCTCGACTTCGCCGATGTGCGCGCGGTCATGAAGAACATGGGCGCCGCGGTCATGGGCACGGGCATCGCCGAGGGCGACAAGCGCGCCATCGAGGCGGCCCGCCGCGCCATCGAGAATCCCCTCCTCGACGACAGCTCGATCGAAGGCGCCCGTGGCGTGATCGTGAACATCACCGGCGGCCCCGACATGTCGCTCGACGAGGCGTCGGAGGCGACCGAGCACATCACGCGCGCCGCCGATCCCGACGCCAACGTTATCTACGGCATCGTCATCGACGATCAGATGCGCGACAAGGTCAAGGTCACGGTCATCGCCACCGGCTTCCGCCGTTCCGCGCTCCCCGTCACTCCGGTTGACCTTTCCAACTACAGGTTCGGAGACGCCACCGCACCCGCAGCCTCGACCCCGGCGACACCCCAGGCCCCCGCGGCCGCTCCGGCCCAGGCCGCGGCGACCCCGCCGCTCAATCCGTCGTCCTTCTATCGCAAGACGCCGCCGCACCCCCTCGCCGCACCCACGGGAACGGACACCTCGAACCTCGACGTGCCCACGTTCTTGCGCAAACAGGGCAACGGCTGATAGGCAGGAACCGGCGCGCCCCTATAAGGTGGGCGCTTGGCCAAGACTCTGCCCGTGCCCGGTGACAACGGTTTTAGAGGTTCGCGCCTCGAGACCGAGATCCATTTGCGACCCCAAAAGTCGCATGGCTCGCTGCGGGTCGTTCTCGCCTACCCAAACCTCTACTACGTCGGGATGTCGAACCTCGGCTTCCAGGGGGTTCACGCCCACTTCAACAGCTTCGACGAGATCGTCTGCGAGCGCGCCTTCCTGCCCGAAGAGGAGGAACGCGGCTCGGTACGGACATTGTCGAGCTTTGAAACCGGAACACCGCTCCGCGACTTCGATGTCGTCGCATTTTCGGTGGCGTTCGAGAACGACTATCTCCACATCGTCCAGATGCTGCGGATGGCCGGGATTCCGTTGCGCGCGAAGAATCGCGGTCGCCGCGACCCGCTCATTCTGATCGGCGGCTCCGCCACTTTCCTCAATCCCGAGCCACTGGCGCCCTTCGCCGATGTGATCGCGATCGGCGAAGGTGAAGTGCTCGTCCCGCGAATCGTTGAAGCGTGGCGCGGCCACGGCAGCCCGCGTCTCGGCCTCGACACCCTCAAGGAGAAGGACGGTTTCTATGTGCCCGCGCGGCACGAGGTCCACTGGAATCCCGATGGCTCGATCGCGCGCGTGGAAGGCCCCGGCCGGGTCATGCGGCAGCGCGCGTATCCGGGGGCGATGGATCTTCCCCAGACCACGATCCTGACCCCGCATACCGAGATGTCGATGAAGTTCATGATCGAGATCTCGCGCGGCTGCCCGTGCATGTGCCGCTTCTGTTGGGCGGGCTACAACTACCTCCCGGTGCGCGGCTTCTCCCGCAAGACCATTGTGGAACGTGCCCGGGAGGTCCGGCAGTTCACGGACAAGATCGGTCTCGTCTCCACCGCGGTGTGCGATCACCCCGAGATCAACGAGATCGTCGACGATTTATCGGGCCTCGGCTTCCAGGTGTCCGTCGCATCGCTGCGGCTCGACGACCTTTCGCCCGAGTTCGTGTTCAAGCTCGTCGACACCGGCGTCGAGGGTCTCACCCTCGCCCCCGAATGCGGTTCGGACCGGATGCGGAAGGTTCTGAACAAGCAATTCACCAATGAGGACATCCTCGCCCGCGCGCGCTGGATCTTCGAGAACGGCATCCAGAACCTGAAGCTCTACTTCATGGTCGGTCTCCCCTTCGAGACCCACGCCGACGTCGAAGCGATCGTGACTCTCACCGAGCAGATCCGCGAAATCATGCTCGAGGTAGGCAAGCCGCGCGGCCGCATCGGACGGATCCACCCTTCGGTGAATCCCTTCGTGCCCAAGCCCGGCACGCCCTTCCAGTGGCTCAAGATGGAGAACGTCAAAGAGACGGACGACAAACTCCAGTACCTTCGCAAGGCGTTCGCGAAGATGCCGAATGTCGAAGCGATCTGCAAGAGCGCCCGCACCGGGTTCCATCAGACGATCCTGGCGCTCGGCGACCGCCGCGTGGCCGACGCGCTCGAGTACGCGGTCCTCAACGAGTGTGATCTCAAGCGGGCCACGAAGGCGGTGGGCCTCGACCCGGCCTTCTACGTCTACCGCGAGAAGCCCAAGGACGAGATCCTGCCCTGGGACACCATCGACAACGGCGTCAGCCGCGACTACTTCTGGAAGGAACTCGAAAAATCGCGTAAAGAGGCGCTGTCACCCCACTGTCCGGAGATCCAGGGCTGCATCCGCTGCGGTGTCTGCGAGGACATGCCGAACCCGACCTACGCGCTCCCGGAAAAATGGAAAGCGCTCGGAACCCCGCCGCGGTACTTGAAGACGCCGACGTAGGTCGGCGTCTTCATTGCGAGGGCCATTCTTCTCGCGGCGGCCCGAAGCAATCCCCGCCTCTCACTACCCAGCCTGCCGAGGATCGCTTCGCTCCCCGCAAAACGCCAGGTCGCTCGCGATGACGCAGGGTGCTACGTTCTGCTTGGACCCTGCGTCAGCCTCGCGTGATCGCGAGCAGTCGCGGTATCGCGGCCATGTCAACGTTGCCGCCGCTGATCACGACACCGACTCTCTTCCCCGAAAGATTCACACGGCCGGAGAGCGCGGCGGTCGCGGCGAGCGCACCCGTGGGCTCAACCACGATCTTCATTCGTTCCCACAGATAGAACATCGTGGCCGCGAGGTCGCGATCGGTCACAGTCATCATGTCGTGGACCTGGGCCATGACCATCTGGAACGTCAGTTTTCCGAGGGAGGGAGTGCGCGCGCCGTCCGCGATCGTTTCCGGGTTCGTGACGGTCTGTAGCGTCTTCGTCCGGAACGAGCGGGTCGCATCGTCACCCGCTTCAGGCTCCACGCCGATGACCTTGCAGCCGGGGGACACGGCGGCGGCGGCCGCGGCGCAACCGGAAACAAGGCCCCCTCCGCCCACGCAGACGAACAGATAGTCGAGCGGTCCGGTCTCGGTCAGCAGCTCGAGGGCCACCGTGCCCTGGCCGGCGATCACATCCGCGTGGTCGTAGGGCGGAATCGTGACCAGACCCCGTGCGTCGGAGATCTGCTTTCCCAGGGTTTCCCGATTGGTCTCGTTGCGGTCGTAGAGAACCACTTCGGCGCCGTATTCACGGGTCGCGCGGACCTTCACTTCCGGGGCATCGTTCGGCATCACCACTACGGTGGGGACATCGAGAAGCCGGCCCGAGAGCGCAATCGCCTGAGCGTGGTTTCCGGAGGAGAACGTGAGCACACCGCGCCGGCGTTCCTCCTCGGAGAGCCTGGAGAGAGCGTTGAAGGCGCCGCGGAACTTGAAAGCACCCGCGCGCTGGAAGTTCTCGCACTTGAAGAAAACCGAACCGCCGGCCTGCCGGTCGATAGTGGACGACGTCAGGACGGGGGTGCGGTGGGCGTGCCCCCGAAGGCGCCCGGCCGCCGCTTCAATGTCAGCGAAGACGACAGGAAGCGGCGTCAACCTAAAGAGTTCCTGAGATCAGGCTACGTCGCGGAGTTTGAGACCTTCGTCCTTCAGCGTCTTCAAAAGGCCCTTCTTCTGGATCGTCCGAAGTGCCGACGTCGAAATTTTGAGCCGAACCGTCTGACCCGTCTCCGGCACGAAGATCCGCTTCGTGATGAGGTTGGGAAGGAACTTCCGCTTGGTGCGGTTGTTCGCGTGGGACACGTTGTGCCCACTCATCGGTTTTTTGCCTGTGATCGCGCAGCGTCGCGCCATGACTTGTTGCCTCCAGCAGGAATCCCGCTCGTAAACGACGCGGGGAGCCCCCTATTTTGCCACAGGTTTCTGGTTTGCCGCCTCCTGGAGCCGGTGATGGGCGAATTCAGCCAGAACCGGAGCCACCAGACCCTGGGCGATCTCGTTTGGATGCAGGTCGCTTGGATGAACCCACAAAGAGGCGGAATCGTGGCCCTTGAGGGCCGGTAGCAGGTCCACGAAGGGGATGCCGGATCGCTCCACTCCCTTCCTGATCTGGGCGTGGGCGGCCTCGAAGGGATACTCCCGGCCGGGTTCGAGGCCCACCAGAAGGGGCCACAAAGCGACGCCAAACGGTATTCCCCGCTTCGCCAGTTTCTCCCTGATCCGATTCAAGGAGGCGCGCGTGCTCATCCAACCGCCCCGATTCTCGTCGGAATAGAGAGAGCGATACCAGGCGGTGGCGTCCTTCGATGCCTGGTAGTTCTCGTATCGATTGGCCAGAAAGCCGGCCAGGTACGAATGTCTCTCGATCCAGGTGGGCGCTTTCTGACGAACCATGATCCAGTCGTTCACGCGCGGCCACCGGCTCGTGAGTTCCTGGTCGCGGTCGGCGTCGTTCAGGACAAGCGCCAGGATCACCGCATCGGGAGACAGCTCGAGAGCCGGGTCGATCAGTTCCTCGAGTTGCGGAAAGTCCAGCGCGCGCACGCCTAGGTTGAAGGCCTCGACGGAGCCCTCCTTGCGGCGGAGCAGACCCTCGGCGAGGCGCACGGATGAGAACGGCTCCATGACCCCCATTCCTTCGGTAAAGGAATCGCCCACGAACACGACACGCTTCGTGCCGGGCGGTTTGGGCGTGAACTCACGTTCCCGGAAACCCCGCGAGTTGTACTTGAAAACCACACCTACCGGGTTGGTTCTGCGCGCTTCATCGACACGCCTGAAGTTCTCCGCGATCAGTCGCTCGCGCGTTTCGTTCGACGTCAGATCGACCGGGAACGACTTCCGGGGATTGCTGGGATAGAGGTCAATAACGGTATGACTGGCGCGGCCGGGGAACAAGACGTCGGGCCCGTTTGAGATCCGGAAGATGCGACCCGGCTCCGTCGCCTTCAGGTCCAGAAACCGAAAAGCGCCTTCGGCCAGGAGCAACGCGGCCATGGACCCAAGGGCCATCGAGAGGAGGGCCAGCCGACGCGCCGGGGTTCCCGCGCGTGGAGGGGGTGCGTTCCCGTCCACGCTCAGGCGTTGACCGCGCCGGATCCGAGAGCGTCCTTGAGCCTCGCCATCGAATCTGCGGAGAGAAGCCTGAGCCGTGTGAGGTTCTTTGCCCCGGCGCGGGCCAGCGAGGACGCTGAGACCGCGTCGGCGAGAATCACGTCCGAGGCATCGAGGAA
>CAZBTT010000003.1:0-32782 GCA_964494295.1 uncultured Acidobacteriota bacterium | reverse complement strand
CGCCGATCGTCGAGGTCAAGGGCCTGGTCCGGAAGTACGGCGACCTCGTCGCCGCGAACGACGTGTCGTTCACGGTGCGAAAGGGCGAGATGTTCGGCCTCATCGGGCCGGATGGAGCGGGAAAAACCACGACGTTGCGCGTGATCCTCGGTCTTCTGGCCCCGCACGGAGGCAGCGTGCGCACCTGCGGCCTCGATCCGTGGAAGGAGACCGACGAACTCTCGAAGCGCATCGGCTATCTCTCGCAGCGCTTCTCCCTCTACGGCGATCTGACCGTGGACGAGAACGTCGCTTTCTTCGCCGACATTCACGGCGTGCGCCATTCGAAGCCGCGAGCCGAGGAGCTGCTCGAGATGCTCCGGATGACGCCCTTTCGGAATCGACTCGCCGACAGGCTCTCGGGCGGCATGAAGCAGAAGCTCGCCCTCGCCTGCACTCTGATCCACACGCCCCAGTTGCTTGTTCTCGACGAACCGACGACGGGAGTCGACCCGGTTTCCCGCCGCGATTTCTGGAAGATCCTCGCCCGGTTGCAGCGCGAGGGGTTGACGCTGCTCGTCACCACGCCCTACCTCGACGAGGCCGAGCGCTGCCAGCGCGTGGCGCTCATGGATCGCTCCTTGATCCTCACGGTGAGCACGCCCGATGCGTTGCGCTCCGAGGCCCATGGCGCGATGGTCGAGATCCTGGCTCATCCCAAACGGCGGGCCCTCGAAATCATCGCGGCGAGTCCCGACGTGCGTGACGTCGAAGCATTCGGCGAACGCGTCCATGTCACTCTCCCCTCATTCGACGACGTCCAGGCCGGGGCCTGGACGGAACGGATGGCCGGAGAACTGCGCGCGGCGGGCCTCGAAGTTCTCTCGGCGCGGGCCATTCCTCCCTCCCTCGAAGACGTCTTCATTTCCCGCATCCAGGCTCGTGAGGCCGAGGCGGCCCAGATCGGAGGCTCGCTTTGACGCGACTCATCCTCATCACACTTCTCTGTGCCTTCGGGACGACCCTTCCTGCAGCCGAATCGATGCCCGCGGCCAATCCGCTGGTTCAGAGGCTGACCCTCGACGACGCGATCGCCCGGGCGCGCGCCCACTCCCCTCGCCTCGAGTCCTATAGCGCGCTCGCCCGTGCTGCGAGTGAGAGCGTGCGCGGCGCTGAGGGCGGGCGACGCCCGGATCTCGATGTCCAGGCCGCGTACTCCCGCAACTCGAACGTGCCCGAACTCATTCTTTCGTCCCCGGGGGCGCCGCCGCGCGTGATTTTCCCGAACCTTCCCAGTCAGTGGCGGACTCATGTGGGCGCCAGCCTTCCCATCTACACGGGTGGCCGCGTCCAGAATCAAGTGGGCGCGGCCCGCGAGGCCGAAGGCGCGTCGATCGCCGACCGCGCCGCCGCCGAGAGCGATCTCGTCGCGGAAACCCACATCGCGTACATCAATGTGCTCTTCGCTCGCGAGACCGCGCGCGTACTCCGCGAGGCGATTGCCTCGTACGAGGCTCACCTGAAGGACTCCCGCGCGCGCGAAGAGGTGGGCCTTGCCGCAAGCCATGAGGTTCTCGCCGTCACCGTCGAGCGCGAACGCGCGGAACTCGGCCGGCTTCTCGCGGACAACGCTTCCGCGGTGGCGACCGCAAACCTGCTTCGTCTCGTGGGCCTCCCTCCCGACACCGAGGTCGAGCTCGATCCCGCTCCGCTCGGCCTCGCCGCAAGTCCAGTAGCTCTCGAAGACCAGGTCAAGCGGGCGAGCGCGGGCCGCCCGGAACTCGAGGCCCTGCGCGCCCGGATCCGCTCTCTCGAAGCCACAAGTCGCGTGGCTCAGTCCTCGTCGCGCCCGCAGGCCGGCCTCCAGGCGGGCTTCGACTATTCGAATCCCAACCCGCGGATCCTGCCGCTTTCCGGAGAGTGGAAGGACAGCTGGAGCGTGGGACTGAACGTGAGCTGGAAGATCCTCGACGGCGGACGTTCGAACGCCTCCTCTGCGCAAAGCCAGGCCCAGGCCGACGCGCTGCGGGCGCAGCTTCGCGATCTCGAGTCGCGGATCCGTCTCGACGTCACCACGCGCCGTCTCGAGTTCGAGTCTGCCCTCGCCGGCAAAGCGGTCGCCCTCCGCGGCATCGAAGCGGCGAAGGACGCGGTGCGTGTGGCGAAAGACCGTTACCGGGAAGGCGTGCTTTCCTCGAGCGAACTTCTCGATGCCGAAACGCGCCTGCTGCGCGCCGAACTCGAGGCCACGCAGACCGAAGCGCAAATCCAGACCGCACTCGCGAACCTCACCCGGGCGGTCGGGCGCTGACATGGAGCGTCCCGCAGTCATCGAGGTCGATCATCTCGTCAAACGCTTCGGCGCCTTCACCTCGGTCGACGACCTGTCGCTGAGCGTCAAGCAGGGCGAGGTGTTCGGCCTGCTCGGCTCGAACGGCGCGGGAAAGACCACGGCGATCCGCGTGTTGTGCGGCCTGCTCGCCCCCACGTCGGGCAGCGCGCGCGTTCTCGGCATCGATGTCGCGAAGGATCCCGAAGCGCTCAAACACAGAATCGGCTACATGACGCAGCGCTTCAGCCTCTACGACGATCTGAGCGTGATCCAGAATCTCCGCTTCTTCGGCGGCGTGTACGGACTCAGGGGCGCCGCAATGCGCGATCGCGAGAAGTGGGCGGTCGCGACTGCTGGCCTGGAGGGTAAGGAAGACCTCATCACCCGCTCGCTCCCCGGCGGATGGAAACAACGCCTCGCCCTGGCCTGCGCCGTGCTGCACGGACCGCGCGTGGTCTTTCTCGACGAGCCCACGGGCGGCGTGGATCCGATCTCGCGAAGGCGTTTCTGGACGCTGATCGACCAGATGGCGGGCGAGGGCATCACGCTCATCGTCACCACGCACTACCTCGACGAGGCCGAGCGTTGCGACCGCATCGCCTTGATGCATGCGGGTCGCCTGGTGGCGCACGGGTCGGTCGCCGAACTGAAGGATGTGTTCGCGGGCCGCGTTCTGCTCGAAGTCGCCTGCGCGCGTCCCCTCGACGCTCAATTCCTTCTCGAGAAGGAGCCGGGCATCCTTGAAGCCTCCGTCTTCGGCACGAGGCTTCACGTGGTCGTGCCGGATGAAAACTCGGGCCGCCGCCTCATCGAGCGCGCCCTCCCCGAGGGCGAGTTCGCGCCGATCTCGATCGAACGCATCGTCCCCTCGCTCGAGGACGTCTTCATTCACTGCATCGAAGCCGAAGAAGAAGCCCGAAGGGCGCGCGGGATCGTGGCATGAATCTCCGCAAGATCTGGGCGATGGCGAAGAAGGAAGCGCGGCAGGCGTCGCGCGACCCCCTGAGCCTCGCCATGCTCCTTGGCCTCCCGACCATCATGCTCCTGATGTACGGGTACGCGATCAACTTCGACGTCCGGCATGTGCGTCTCGCGGTGCGGGACCTCGACAAGTCGGAGGAGTCGAGGAGCCTCGTGGCGGCCTTCGTGAACTCGACGTACTTCGATCAGGTCGCGGACGTGCCCGCGGGCGCCGACGTGGATCTCATCACCGAAACGCGCGTGGCCAAGGCGGTTCTCTCAATTCCCGAGGGTTTCGCGCGGACCCTCGCTCAGGGCCGTACCGCCACGGTCCAGCTTCTCCTCGACGGCGCCGACGCCAACACCGCGACCACGGTCCTCGGCTACGCCACCGCCCTCGCGGCGGACGTGAATCTCCGGCGGTTTTCGGAGCGCACCGGGATCAACATTCAGCCCGTGGGCTACGAGCCGCGGGTTTTCTACAACCCCGAGCTTCGCACCACCCAGTTCCTCGTCCCGGGTCTCGTGGGATTCATCCTGATGTTGACCGCGGTGGTCTCGACGGCACTCTCCGTGGTCCGTGAGAAGGAGCGCGGGACGATGGAGCAGCTGCGCGTCACGTCGCTCACCGCGGGCGAACTCCTGATCGGCAAGACCCTGCCCTACCTCGCGATCTCGCTGATCGCCACCGTCATCATCCTGACCGCGGCGCGCGTGCTATTCGGCGTGGTGATCCGCGGACCGTATCTCGACCTCTTCGTGGCCACCCTCATCTATCTCATAGGCGCGCTCGCGTGGGGTCTGCTCGTTTCGAGCATCGCGGAAACCCAGGCTCTCGCGTTCCAGATCGGCATGGTCACCTCGATGCTGCCCGCGATCTTCCTTTCCGGCTTCATCTTCCCCATCCGCTCGATGCCCTGGCCGGTCGAGCTTCTGACCTACGCGATTCCCGCCCGCTATTTCCTCGTGATCATCCGCGGCATCATCCTCAAGGGCGCCGGCCTTGCTCCCTACTGGCAGGACGTTGCGTTTCTCGTCCTTTACGCGACGATCGTTCTCACCCTGGCCTACGCGCGACTGCGCCGGCGGGAGGCGTAAGCGCCATGTGGGCGCTGTGGCAGGTCATCCTCAAGGAGTTTCTGCAACTCCGTCAGGACCGCAAGATGATCCCCGCTCTCATCGTGGGTCCACTCGTTCAGCTGATCGCCCTCGGCTATGCGGCGAATCTCGACGTCACTCACGTGCCGCTGCTCCTTGTCGATGGCGATCACAGTGTGGCGAGCCGCGAACTCGTCGAGCGCTTCGACGCCTCGGGCTACTTCGAGATCAAGGGCTCCGTGCCCACCGCCCAGCAGGCCGAGCCGTGGCTCGTCGAGGGTCTCGCCCAGGTGGTCCTCATCATTCCCGAAGGCTACGGAACCGACCTCAACGCCGGACGCTCGCCTCGTCTGCAGGTCCTCGCCGACGGCACCGACGCGAATTCGGCGGTGGTCGGCCTCGGCTACGCGTCGCGCATCATTTCCGAGATGGGGGGAGACCTCCAGCGGGTTCAACTCGAAACGGAAACCCGCCGGAGTGTTGAAGCCGCGCAAAGGCTCGGCGTTCCCGTGGCGCGGCCACCGGCCATCGGCCGGATCGAGGTGATGCCGCGGATCTTCTACAACCCCGATCTCAAGACGCGCTGGTTTTACGTTCCCGCGGTGCTGGCGATGGTGCTGATGCTCGTGACCATGATGCTGCCCTCGATGGCGGTGGTTCGCGAAAAGGAGATCGGCACGCTCGAGCAGATCAGCGTCACACCCCTCCGGCCGTGGCAACTCATCCTCGGCAAGCTCACACCCTTCGCGATCATCGGGTTGCTCGACACCGCGGTGATCGTGGTTCTCGCCCAGGTCGTCTTCGGCGTTCCGCTGCGCGGATCGTTCCTGCTCCTTCTCTTCCTCACCTTCCTCTTCCTGCTGAACACGCTCGGCCTCGGACTCTTCGCCTCGACGATGGTGGCGACCCAGCAGCAGGCGATGATGTTCGCGGTGTTCGTCTTGATGGTGCCGATGATCTATCTCTCCGGTCTCATCTTCCCCATCGAGAACATGCCGATGCTCTTCCAGATCGGGAGTTACGGCATCCCCGTCCGCTACTACGGCATCATCCTGCGCGGCGTGTTCCTGAAGGGGTCGGGCCTCGATGTCCTGTGGCCGGAAGCCCTGACCCTCGCGCTCACGGGAGTCGCGTGGCTGACCTTCGCCTCGGCGAGGTTCCGAAAGCGGCTCGACTAGACAAACCTAGGGTCCAACCACCCTCACCAGGACGCCATCTCTGGTGAGAGCGCGGGCGAACTCCGCCGGGGCGCGGATGAAACCCAGATCGTAGACGCCAATGACGACGTGTGAGTACTTCCCACGGTACGCGAGGACCTCATCCTCGACCTCAGCCAAGATCCTCTCTTCGTCACCGGGCCGGCTGCACAGCTTGAGTTCGAGCGCCGCCCGCAGCCCGGGAAAGGTGAAGTCCGGCACGTACGTCCGCGACCCGAGAACGATCGAATCGCCTTCCCGCTCATAGGCGATCGAGGCCCCGGCGAGCAGGGTCTCGAAGCCGTTCTGGACGTCCTGTGCCGTCCCCGGCTTCCCCCGGAAAGCCTTTCCCAGCCTGCGCTCCAGAAGATCGACCAGCTTGTCGAGGCTGACCCGCGGATCCAACGGTGTTGCCCCCGCCGGGGGCAGACGCAGCACCGCGGCGGGGTCAGCCTCGAGGCGCGACTTCATCGCGATCAGGAAGGCCCGCGATGCCGCTCCGTCGAGGTAGACCTGCGGAGTCGGTCGACCGTGAACCGCCTGGCCGCGGGCGGCGTCAAAACTCACCGCCAGCGATTCGATGACCACGTCGGTCAGGGCGGCAAGGGTGGCGACCTTCCAGTCGCGGTAGCGCCGGGTCACCACATCGATGGGCTCGTCCGTCAGCAACCCGTGCAGCGAGTCGAGCCGATCGTCGATGAGCGCCAACGCGGTCGAAATACCATTGCTCATGTTCACTCCGTCGTTGAGGGCCGCCCGGCCATTCAGAGCTGACGCGATGCCTCGACGGCCGGCTTCCCATCAGTGGATCCGCTCCAGATCGTTCGGCTTCGGCGGGTCGAACAAGTCGGTGAGGTCGATCTCCTCCTCTTTCTCCTCGATGAGGTCGGAGTCGTCCTCTTCCCAGTCGAAGTACGGCGGAGCGATCGGCAGGGGTCCAAGGCGCACATGGAGTTTCATGGTTCTTCTCACTCGCTCCCATGCAGCTGCAGCTTCCATGCCTGAATCGCCAAATCCCTGAAGCCACGCGGGATGGCGAATCAGCAGTGAGAAGCGTCACACGATGCAGTGTTACCGGACGCCACGTCTTGAGGACGTGCCGCCCCGTCCGCGCCGGAGATCAGGGCCTGACAGGATTCGCCGCGAGGTCCCCGACGACGGTCATCCATTGACGGACCGTCCAGGCTTTGACGAGGCCATTCGTCACGTACGGGTCCGCCTGCGCGAAGTCCTCGGCCACTTTCGGGCTTTCGCCCTTGAACATGAGGATCGCGCGGTCCACGGGCTCGCCGAGCGCTCCGCCGAGGACCAGGTCTCCCTTCGCGTGCGCGTCCCAGGCCATCTTGAGGTGGACGCCCCGGAACTCGCCCCGTCGCGAGAGATAGTCGTCGGCGAGGTCATAGATGAGGAGGTAGTGGCTCATGGTTTCCCGGTTTCTATCAAAGTTGGGGCCGGAGCGGCCGGGACGACGCGCGAGAGAAAATCCGAGAGTGCGCTCTTGTACTGCGATCCGCCGACAACGTACACGTCGTTGTGATGTGCGCCCTCGATGGCGAGGTACTGCTTCGCGGAGGAAGCCGCGTCGAAGACCATCTTGCCCTGAGCCACGGGGATGACCTCGTCCCTCGTACCCTGAACGACCAGAAGCGGCGCCTTCACGCGCGGAATCTTCTCCAGGTTGTCGTAGCGCGTCCTCACGAAGAACTTCGCGGGCAGGAACGGATAGATCGCAGAGGCCATGTGCGGGATCGAGGCGAAGGGCGCTTCGAGAACGAGCCCTGCGGCCGGACGATCCAAAGCCAGCTGGATCGAAATCGCGCAGCCCAGAGATTCGCCCATGAGCACCAGGCGCTTCGGGTCGATGCTCCGGGTCTTCACCAGATAGTCGTAGGCCGCGCGTCCGTCGCGATACGTCCCGTCCTCGCCGGGCGCGCCCGAGCTTCGGCCAAACCCCCGGTAGTCGTAGAGAAGGAAGTCAGCGCCAACGTGGCGCCAGCTCAGCACGCGATCGAGCCGGTCGGCGATGTTGCCCGCGTTGCCGTGAGAGAAGAGGATGGTGGCGACAGAAGGCTCCTTCGAGCCCTTGATGAACCACCCGTGGATCTTCACCCCCGGTTCGACGTCGATGGTCACATCCTCGAAGGGCAGGCCCAGGGCCTTCGGAGTGACGTCGACCGCGGTCGCCGGGTAGTAGATGAGCTGCTTCTCGAAGATCATCAGGAAGAGTGTGCCACCGATCAGAGCCGCGATGGAGATGCGGAGCACGCTCTTGAGCAGGGTCATTTCCGCTCCGCCTGCACAACCTCCGCTTCCATGAGCACGAACGTCCGGGGATCGAGGGTGATCGACTTCGGCGCCCGGTCGAGCGGAATTGTGAGCGCCTGCCTTTGCTCTTTGATCTCGATGGTGGCGCTTCGCAGAACGGTTTCGCCGTCCGCGGCGATGCCGACCTCGATCGGCATGCGCAGCGGCGCGCCGGCCTGGAGCTGTTCCACCTCGATTCGAACCGCTTTGGCGCTGGCGTCGTAACTCCACTGAGCGCGAACCTTGAGGAAGCCGCCACGGGTGAGCCACTGGTCGAAGAACCAGCCAAGCTCTTTGCCCGACGCCTCCTCCATCGCACGACGGAAATCGGCAGTGGTCGCGTTGCGGTCGCGGTAGCGCTGGTAATAGTCGCGTACGCCCGTCCAGAAGGCAGTGTCTCCCACTATGCCTCGCAGCATGTGCAGCGTCCACGCCCCCTTCTTATAGGTACCGGCGCTCGAGAGAACCTGACTCATGTCCGCGATGTTGTCGTGAATGATCCGGTAATTCGGGTTCTTGAGATCGAAGTCACGAATCGCGTCTCGATCGGTGCGAAGACCCGCCACGAACTCGTCGCGCCCATAGGCGTGTTCGATGAACAGATGGGTGAAGTACGTCGCGAAGCCCTCCGAGAGCCACACGTCATCCCAATCGCTTTCCGTCACCGCATTGCCGAACCACTGATGAGCGATCTCGTGGATGATGACGTTGCGCCACCTTGGACTCGAGGGATCGTTCACCGAGTCGTCGCCATAGAAAATGGACGTGGCCGACTCCATGCCACCGCGTACGCCATTCGCCTGCACGTTTCCCAGACGCTCGTACGAGTACGGTCCGACGCGATCGGAGAGGAAGTCGAGAACCGCGGTGGTCGGATTCGAAAACACCGCGAAGCCGTTGTCCCGATCCTGCCGGTAAACCCAGGTGTCAATCGGCAAACCGCGCCAGGCCGGTCGATGGTCTACGGCGAAACGGGCGACGCCGAGGACATTGAGCCAGGTCGCGATCGGTATCGACTGACGCCAGCGCGTGAGGCGACGTCCGGCGCCCAGGTCAGTCTCTTCGACCAGTCGGCCGTTTGAGACGACCTGATAGTGGGCGGGTGCGTTCACCACCATCTCGCTCGTCGCCTTGTCTCCCGGATGGTCGAGGGTGGGCAGCCAGTGCCGGGCCTTGATCGGCCAGTTGTCACTGAAGAAAGTCCGCTCGCCGTGCTTGTTGGGGGCGATGAGCAGACCGGTCGCGGGAATGCCCCGATAGGAAACAACCACCTTGCGTGTTTCTCCTGCGCGGGCGGCGGGATCGAAACGGACGGCGAGACGGTCATCGCGGTGATCGAAGACCAGCGACTTCCCGGCCTCGGTGACGGCACTCACGACCATGCCGCGGTCCGGAGTCCCGGCCTTCGGCTGAACGAGGTCGAGGGTCAGCATGGAAACACCGTCTTTGACCACGCGGAAGGTCACGACGGTTTCTCCCTCGATGACGTCGCTGTCGTCGCTCAAGGTCAGGCGAAACGAGTAGTCGACGATGTCGACGCCGGGCTGCCGAGGGTAGGTGTCGGCCATCCCGGAAACGACGCCGGTGACGCAGAGGCCCAGGGCCATGATCGCTCGAGGGAGTCTCTTCATGTCTCGTAGCGTACACGCCGCGCGACGGGCAGGGAACTCGTTAGACTCCCCGCATTGCGAAAGGAGCGCCATTGCCCTCCAGGAAGTACGCCCTCGAAGCCGGCGGACCCGAACGGGTTGCCGTCGACTGGGAAGGCGCCTTTAAGAACCTGACCCTCGCGTTCGACGGAACGACGCTGGGTTCCTTCGAGAACGCGAAGGACATCGAGACGCCTCACTCCTTCGCCCTCGCGGACGGGAGCCGTCTGGAGTTGGTCCTCGCCAAGATCGGGCCCTTCCCGGAACTTCGGCTCTCTCGAGACGGCGAACCTCTCCCCGGGAGCGCCGGCGATCCGCAGACCCAGCTCGAAGGCGCGGCCAACATGATCTTCGTGATCGCGGCTCTGAACGCGATCCTCGGCTTGATCACGGTGATCTTCGGCATAGGGTTTCTGCAGGCTATCGGCGTTGGCTGGGCCTCCCTCGTGACGGGCGCCATCTATGCCGGGCTCGCGGTGCTGGTGAAGAAGCGCTCGCTTCTGGCCCTGGCGGTCGCGGTGGGCCTTTTCAGCCTCGACGGTGTCTACATGTTCGTGGCCGCCGCCGAGGCGAAGGCGTCGCCGCCCATCGGAGCACTGATCGCGCGAGTCTTCTTTCTGATGCCGATGATCCGGGGGTTTGTCGCGATCGGTGAACTGAACAAACCGAGGAAGCCAAATCGGCGAGCGCCATCTCCGCCGGGAGGGCCTCGTGCGATCACGCCGCGGAGCGTCGCGCCGACCGGCATGGCCCCATCCGCGACTGCCTCGACGATCGCGTCAACGACGGCTCCGCCGCCCGCCGCCGCGCCTCCCGTCCGCACGCTCGCGGGCGAGGCCGAGAAAGTCCGCCTCAAGATGAGCGAACGACAGACCCCCGCGAAGGTGGTCGCAGGAACGGGAAGGACGATCGCCACCAAGGGGCCAGCGGGAGTCGATGTGGCGCGAAAGTCGCTTCGGTTCATCGCCGGCAAGTGTGAGGTCGGCGAGTCCCGCCTGCGCGTCACGCTCCCGACCGGCGAGGCACGGGACATCCCCTTCGATCAGGTCACCGCAATCGTCGCGCGGCAGCTTCCGCCCGACCCGCCCTGGGAGGGGGCACTGCTTCTCGACATCGTGCCTTCGAAAGCCGCTTCGCCCGAACCCGTGCGGATCTTCGGAAGCACGATCGTCAACTATGCGGCGATACCCGGCGGCAACACGAACCGGCTCGACAACACGCGCCGCCTGACCGCTTTTCTCCGCGACCGTTGCCCCGGGGCCACCCTCGACGCGGCGACCGAGGAGTTCGTGCGCGGGCCGAAAGTACCCCAGCGCTTCGCGAACATGACCCAGTTCATCGAATACGACTCCACGTACGATTGAAGGGGCGCCCGCGGCTCTATGATGAGCCGCCTTGGACTTCACCCCCTCGCCTCGCGCACGTGAAGCATCACTTCGCGTCCGGACGTTCATTCAAGAGCACATCCTGCCGGTCGAGGAGGCGCACTTCCGCGATCTCCGTGCCCTCAATCACGGCGCCGACTGGACGAAGTGGCGCGTCTCGCCGGTGATCGAGGGCCTCAAGCAGAGAGCGCGTGCCGCGGGTCTTTGGAATCTCTTCCTGCCCGATGCGAATCTGGGGGCGGGTCTCAGCACACTCGAATACGCATCGGTGGCGGAAGAAACCGGACGCAGCCTGCTCGCCCCCGAGGTCTTCAACTGCAACGCTCCGGACACCGGCAACATGGAGGTGCTGTGGCACTGCGGCAGCGATGAGCAGAAGGCGGCGTGGCTGAGGCCCCTGCTCGATGGCGCGATCCGCTCGGTCTTCTGCATGACCGAGCCGGATGTCGTTTCAAGCGATGCCACGAACATGGAAGCCACGATCACCGAAGACGGTGATTCCCTGATCCTGAACGGCCGGAAGTGGTGGGCCACTGGCCTTGGTCATCCCGAATGCCGGATCGCCATCTTCATGGGAGTTTCGGATCCCATGGCCGACCGCCATCATCGGCACAGCATGGTGCTGGCCCCCCTCGGAACACCGGGGATCACCATCCGCCGGATGATGACGGCCTTCGGCGAATACGACGAGCCCTACGGTCACGGGGAAGTGTGGTTCGAGAACGTCCGCGTGCCGAAATCGAACCTGCTGCTCGGTCCGGGACGCGGTTTCGAAATCGCGCAGATGCGTCTTGGGCCCGGCCGCATCCACCACTGCATGCGTGCGATCGGGGCGGCCGAATGGGCGCTCGAATTGATGATCCGCCGCGGCATCACCCGCACCGCGTTCGGAAAGCCCCTGATCAACCTGGGCGGAAACCGAGAGGTCGTCGCCGACCTGCGCATCGAGATCGACCAGGCGCGCCTGCTGACTCTCTACGCGGCCTGGAAACTCGATGACGCGGGGGCGCTCGGGGCAATGACCGAGATCTCCGCGATCAAGGTGGTGGCGCCGAATGTTCTGCAGCGTGTCGTCGACGAGTCGATCCAGATGCACGGCGGCGCCGGCGTCTGTCACGACTTCCCCCTCACCGCCTTGTTCTCGATGGCGCGGACCCTGCGTATCGCCGACGGCCCCGACGCGGTTCACCGCGGCGTGATCGCGCGACTCGAACTTGGCAAGTACAAGAGCCTGATCGACGCCCAGCCGCGGAAGGCTTGAGCTTTGGCGTCGGAACCGACGCTCGCGGGCTCGGCTGAGGTCCGGCCCGGCGAGGAGCTGAACATCGCCGCAGTCGATGCGTGGCTGAAGGCTCGCGTTACCGGGCTTTCAGGCGAGCCGGAACTCACGCAGTTTTCGGGCGGCGCTTCGAACTGGACGTACCGCCTGCTCTACCCCACCCACGACCTCGTCCTGCGGCGACCTCCCGCGGGCACGAAAGCGAAGTCGGCTCACGACATGGGGCGCGAGTACCGGATTCAGAAGGCTCTTGGCGCGTTGTTCCCGCTGGTCCCGGAAATGGTCGCCTTCTGCGATGACGCCTCCGTGATCGGTTGCGAGTTCTACGTCATGCGCCGCGTCGAGGGACGAATCCTGCGAAAGAACCTGCCGCGGGATCTGAGCCTGTCACCGCAAACCACGCGCGCGTTGTGCCTGAACGTCATCGACACCCTGATCGCGCTACATGCCGTGAAGATCACGGGGACCGATCTCGAGGCCATGGGAAAGGGTGGTGGATACGGGCGCCGCCAGAACGAGGGCTGGTGCGACCGGTACCGGAAGGCCCACACCTGGAACGTGGGGCGGTTCGAGAGCGTGATGGACTGGCTCGCGTCTCACACCCCCGAAGACTCCGCTGCCTGCGTGATCCACAACGACTTCCGGTTCGACAACATCGTGCTCGATTCCGCAGAACCCAACCGAATCGTCGGCGTCCTCGACTGGGAGATGGCGACGATCGGCGATCCGCTGATGGATCTCGGCAATGCCCTCGCCTACTGGGTTCAGGCTGACGACGATTTCTTCATCCGCTCGCTTCGGCGTCAGCCCACGCACCTTCCCGGAATGCTCACGCGGCGGGAGGTGGTTGAGTACTACCTTTCGAAGACCGGCCGCACCACTCTGGACTGGGCCTTCTACGAGGTGTACGGGCTGTTCCGTCTAGCCGCGATCGCGCAGCAGATCTACTTCCGCTACCAGCGGGGGGAGACAAAGAACCCCGCCTTCCGGAACTTCTGGTTGTTCGTGAACTATCTCGGGTGGCGCTGCGAACGGATCATCCGAATTTCTCTATGAGTTGGGGGGCCGCAAAGTGCTCAGCCCCCCAACCCCCCGCGCTCCGGCCGAAGTGACAAACGAGCGACCGAAGGGAGCGACTTTGCTCTGGGAGGCTCCGCGGTAGCGGAGCTCTCCAGGAATTCGGCCTGCGCTAGGCCATTGTGTCCGCTTTACGCTTTGAACGGATTCACGACCCGAACGGATCCGTAAACCCGGCCGGCTTGAAAATCCTCCGAGTACAGGATCGGACAACCGTGGTGTTCAGCGTAGGCCCAGAGGTGCGCGTCGTACCAGGAGAGTCCGTAGGTCGCGACGCCGCGGAGCGCGGTGCGCACGAGAGCAGCGTCGGGATAGAGAACCTCGAAGGTGAGCAGCATGGACTCGACCTCCTCCCTTGCTTCGGCCGGCGACAACAGGGCGCCGATTCTGGGCAGGGGCCGAGTCGTGGCGGCTACGAACTCCACCAAGGCTTGATGGGGTAGCCCGAGGGCGCCAGGCCGCGAGGCGGTCTCGAGGAGGCGACGCGCCTTTCCCTGTTTCTCTGGGAACCTCGGGTCGAACCGATAGACGAGGATGTTCGTGTCAACGAGTGCGGCCACGATCGTACAGAGCCTCCCTCGTCCATCCGCGCTCGTCACTGGCACTCGCGCCGACCGCACTCCCGCTCTTGCGCCGCTTCGTGGCGCCGACACCGAGCCGGTACCGCCGGTTCCGTGTGGCCTGCCGGCGCGAAACCGCGTCGAGGAGCGCTCGCTTGTCCTCGAGCGAGAGACCATAAGAAGGGGCGAGGCCAGGCTCTCGCGCCACCAAGACGCGGATCGACTCGCCCGCGGGCTCGAACACCAGATCCGCGCCGGGGGCGACGCCGTACCGATCGGCGATCGCCTTGGGCAGGGTCACCTGGAGTTTGCTGGTCACTTTCGACATGATCCTTACTTTAGCAAGGATCAGTCCTTGTCGATTGCGCCGAGGGGCGTTTGGCCTCGTCTGTTAGCCTCCAAACCATCGTTGGCAGTTCGGGCGGCCTGCCTCAAACGCCCTCTGAGGACTAGGACCATGACGAAACATCGAACCCGACTCCTGTTCGCCGCGGCGCTCGTGATCGCTGCCCTGCCGGCCGCGACGCGGGCCGAGAACTGGCCCCAGTGGAGGGGACCGCTCGCCAATGGCCTCAGCGCCGAGACGAACCTGCCCACGAAGTGGTCGGCCACCGAGAACATCACCTGGAAGCTCGCGATGCCGGGGCTGTCCGGTTCGACGCCCATCGTCTGGAAGGATCACATCTTCCTGAACGTGGCCGACGCGGGAAGCCTGTACCTCTGGGCGGTGGATCGCGCGAAAGGAACTCAGTTGTGGAAACAGCATCTGGGCGACGGCGACCACAAGCAACGCAAACACAACATGTCGACGCCCTCCCCCGTCACCGACGGCAAGAACGTCTGGGTGATGACGGGCACCGGCATCCTGAAGGCGTTTGATTTCAAGGGCAAGGAGATCTGGACGCGCGATATCCAGAAGGACTACGGCGCCTTCGGTCTCAACTGGGGTTACGGCTCGTCGCCCTTGCTGCACGAGGACTCGCTCTACGTGCAGGTGCTTCACGGCATGAAGACCGACGATCCCTCCTACGTCCTGCGGATCAACAAGAAGGACGGGAAGACGCTGTGGCGGGTCGAACGTCCGACAAAGGCGGAGAAGGAATCGCCGGACTCCTACTCCACGCCGGCCCTGCTGCGTCACGGCAAGAATCTGGAGATCGTCGTGACCGGCGGCGACGTGGTGACCGGACACGACCTCGGGACCGGCAAGGAACTCTGGCGCGCGGACGGCCTGAATCCGGCGAACAACGGCAACTACCGGATCGTCGCCTCGCCAGTGGTCCACAACGAGATCATCATCGCGCCGACGCGAGTGCGGCCGATGCTCGTTCTGAAGCCGGGCGGACGGGGGGATGTGACGTCGTCGCACGTGATGTGGTCGTTCAACGACGGCCCCGATGTGCCGACCCCGGTCACGGACGGGACGTACACGTACGTGATCAACGACCGCGGGATTATGTGGTGCCTCGACGCGAAGACGGGCAAGGAAATCTACGGCCAGCAGCGGCTGCGCCCCGGGACCTACAGCGGGTCCGCGGTTCTCGCTGACGGCAAGATCTACATCACCAACGAGGATGGTCTCACCAGTGTGGTGAAGGCAGGGCCCACTTTCGAAGTGCTGGCCGAGAACGCCTTCGACGACTACAGCCTCTCTTCGCCGGCCATCTCGGATGGGCAGATCTTCTTCCGCACGACCAGCGCGCTCTGGGCGATCGGGAAGCGGGCAGCATCGAAGTAGATTGCGGTTTCCTGGAGGGCGAGACACCATGAGCGCTCAGGAGGGAACGACCGTTCCGCCCGATGACGCCCCCGCGCTTCGATATGTGGGCGCCCTGGCCGCCTTGTCGGCCGTTTGGTCTTTGTTCTTTGCCGGCTACGCGGCCTTGCAGCAGGGCTGGACGATCGATGAACCGGTTCACCTTCAGTGGTCGGAGCGTTTCTGGCGCGAAGGGGCGACGGAACGCGATTCGGCGTCCCGCTACGACTCGAAGACCCCGATCCATGTTCCGAATGCCCTTGCCCGCAACCTCGCCGATCCCGACCGTTCCGACGATGAGGCGTCGCGGCTTGGATCGCGGCTGCCGCAGCTTGTCTGGTTGATGTTGCTGTATGTGGGCGCGGCTGGCCTCGGATCACGACTCGGCGGCCCCCTCGCCGGGCGATTCGCCGTCCTGATCGCGTCACTCGAACCCAACCTGACCGCCCACGCCAGCGTCGTGACCACGGACATTGCCTTCGCAAGCGCCACCATCTTGGCGCTGTGGGTCGCGGTGGCGTACCGACAGGAGCCATCCGCCGCCAAGGCGAGCGCTCTCGGAGTGTTCGTCGGCATCGCCCTGATCGCGAAGTTCTCCGCGATCCTTCTGGTCCCCTTGGCAGCAGGGACGGCCTTCTGGCCTTCACGCGCGTCGACACGCCGAACGGCCCTCGGGATTGCCATCTGCGCAAGCTGCGCGTGGTTGACTCTCGGCGCGGCGTATCGGTTCGACCGGATTGGCGCTCCCTTGAGTTCATCCACATGGAAGTCGCAGTTCTTCCAGAGGATCACCACGCAGGCGCCCCGGCTGCCCGCCCTCTTGCCGATGTCGTTCATCGAAGGCGTGGACCGAAGCCGTGATCGCGACGCGACCGTCGCCTGGCGGATCGCCATCGCCGGACAGGTGAGCGAGAAGCCTCTCTGGTTCTTCTTCATCCTGGGCTGGCTCTTCAAGACGCCGGTCGTGCTGATTCTGGCGTCCGTCCTGTGCCTCCCCTGGATACTCCGGCAGGCACGCCACCGACCGGAGATCGCGTGGCTTCTCGCGCACCAGACCGTCAACCTGCTCTTCTTCTCGTTGGCATTTCGTACCCAGCTCGGCTACCGCTTCGTGCTGATGATCGTTCCCGTGACCGCGACGCTCGTGGCCGCCGCCCTTGGCTCCCGGTTTCGTGGGCAAGGCGCCATGGCCCTGGCGAGCGCGCTCGCCGCGCTTTCGCTCGTGGAGACCGCGCCCTATTGGGGTGATCCGCTCGCGTTCAGCAGCGCGGTGGTCCAACCGAAGAAAAAGGCCTACCTGTTTCTGGCCAACTCAGACATCGACTGGGGTCAGAACCGTGAAAGATGGCTCTCCGCCGCGAAGGCGGCTGGCCTGCCTGACAATGGTGTTCTGGACCCCCCGGATCTGCAGCTGGGTTTGAACGTGGTGAGCACTCGTCGTATGGCCGGTGTCGTGCCGGGCGATACGTTCCGCTGGGCGCGCGAGAATCTCGAGCCGCGGGCCGTAGCAGGGTGGACCCACCACTTCTTCGACGTCAAGGAAGAGGAATATGACCGGTTCCTGACCGAGGAACGCACCCTCGCACCGACGCCCGGCGCCGACCAGATGTGTGGGCTTTCTGCGGCCGGACCGATGGATGCCCCTGGGATTGGACTGCCTTACGAGCGCAGGGATTCGCCGGTCAGCGACCGAATCTCCATCCTGTGCGTGGCGACGAGAAAGGGCGCTGATGTCGTAGCCCATGCCGAAACGGGGCGGTACTATTTCGCTCCGGGCGTACGACCGGATCTGGACACCTTGCTGGTGCAGGGACAGCGAATCCAGTATCGACTGGCCCCCGGAGTCCATGCTTTTGCCATCAGGGAGATACCGTTTCGCCGGGCGTCCCTGCCGTATCAGCTCACCGCATCCTTCTCAGCAATGCGCCACGGCGCGATCGTGAAGATCATTCAACTCGACGCCAAAGACATTCCAGAGGATTCCGGTCTCCTGGTCTGGTTCCGGCCACCCGTCAACGTGAACCTTCCGTAGAGACGCCAGTCGACGCGGCGATCGCGAAGAGCTTCGTCTGGGTGTTCAGGAAGATCGCTCCGTTGGCAGGGGTGATCGTGCCGTAAACAGCACTGCCCATGTTCGTCTCCGCGAGGACCCTCTTCTCACGGCCGTGGGCCAACACCGTGACGTCGCCATCCTCATCTGTAATGTAGACCTTGCCGTCGACCACGAACGGCGAACCCCACACTGCGGCGAAGAGATCGTGCATCCAGACTTCCTTTCCTGTCTTCTCGTCGAGACAGCGCAGGAAGCCGCTGAAGTCCGCGATGTAGACGAGGCCGTCCGCGACCGCGGCGGTCGAGATGGTGCGGCGGATTTTCTCGGCCTGCCACACCTTCCCGGAGATGGTGATGTCGCCGCGCTTCGTGGCGTCGATCGCGTAGAAGTTGCCGACGCCCTCGCCGTACTCGGGATCCTGACCGTTGCCGATGTAGACGCGATCGTTCGCGATGACGGGCGTCGCGACGAGCTCGTTCCGCGTCTTCGGCCAGACCGCGTCCTTCGGGTTCGTATCGAACTCCCACAGCTTCACGCCGGTCTGCGCCTCGAAACCCCGCACCCATCCATCCCCCTGCCCCGACACCACCTGGGCCACGCCTCCGATGACACCCGCGGCGGGCGGCGACCACTGGCCATGGAGGACCCGCTCTCCCGCGGAGTTGTCGCTCCACACGACTTTGCCGGTCGCCTTGTTAACCGCGAGGATCGACGGGGCCTTTGGGGAGGGAAGCTTGACGTGGCTCTCGTCGTGGCCGTTCGAAGTGCCGACGAAGACGAGGTCGCCCAGGCCGGTGGGCGAGGAGTTGGCGAGATTGTGCGGGAACACCCCAAGGTCCCTGATCATGTCGAGGGCCCAGATCACCTTCCCGTCCCCGGCGTCGAGACAGAACAACACAGCTCGGTTGCTGACGTAGTAAAGACGGTCGCCCTCCACGAAGGGTGACGATGCGATTCCCTGAAGCGGCCAGTCATTCGCCTGACCCGACTCGAGCTTCGGGTGCGTGTGCTGCCACAAGAACTCACCGGTCGTCTCACGAAACGCCATGAGGACGCCACGGTCGCCCGTCTGTTTCGCGTCGCGGGGATTTTCGTTGTTAGTCCCCACGAACACGCGCCCGCCCGCCACTACCGGGTTCCCATAGCTGTGGTCGCCAAGGTCCGCCACCCATTTGATGTTCTTCTTCGTCTCGGCGTCCCACTCCGTGGGCAGACCCTTCATGGCCGAGACCATGTTCCGCCCCGGCGAGCCGCCCCACATCGGCCAGTCCTCGGACGGAGCGGCCGAGGTGACGGCTCGAGGGGTGAGGGCGGCGATGATCAGGGTGAGGGTTGTCGGAAGCAGGAGCCCGATCAGGGGCGCGGTGGTTTTCACGCCGCCGAGGATAGGCGATTGAACGTGACCGCCCGATCCGCCCTGCTCAGCGTGGACCGAGGTCGAGGCGAAGGCCGGCGCGAACGAGACGGGGCGCGCCGATGGTGGTGACACCTGATCGTCCCACTTCATAGCGCCGGTCGAACACATTCTCCGCGGCCGCGAAAACCTCCAGGGACTTCGTCACGCGCCGCGAAGCGAAAAGGTCCAGCAGGACATAGCCGCCAAGGGGAAGCTGGTTCAAGTCGTCGTCGAACTGCGCGCCGCTGATCCGGCCCTGCAAAGACGCGGTGGTGCCATCCTTCGAGTATCGCGCCTGGAACGTCGCCTGGTGTCTTGCCACCTGCGGCAAGCGCAGTCCCTCGAGCGCCCGGTTCGCGGAGAAGTCCAGCACGGTCGAGTCGACGAGGAGGTACCCAAGGTTCATCGAGACCGCACTCGCGATCCGCAGCTCACTCTCGACCTCGACGCCGCGGGAACGCGTCCGCCCGAGATTGAGACGTTCGCGGGTGATGAGGTCGGGGGTCTGCTGAAGCGTCACATTCGCGATGGGCCCATCGAGTTCGCTCCAGAAGGCGGAGCCGCTGAGGAGCAGCCGGCCTTTCCATCCCGAAACGCGCGCGCCCGCCTCGCCGCCGGTAAGGCGTTCGGCCACCAGCCCCGCGTTCGCCTGGGTTACGACGCTCCCAACGCGGAACGAGCGATACAACTCGTTGAGGGTCGGCGCGCGAAAGGCCTGATACGCGGAGGCGGTCAGTGTGAGTCTGGGGTCGACGCGGTAAAGCAACCCCAGGCGGGGACTGAACGCGGTTTCGGCTCGCTCGGAAAACACGCGGGCCGTGGTGACGTTGGTCGCAAGCGGCGTGGTGTCGCTGTGTCCATCGAGGTTGCGCCAGCGGTCGGCGCGCATGCCGAGGGTGAGGATCAGCCGGTTCCCCGCGATGATCGTGTCTTGAGCGAACACCGCGATCGTGCGCTCGCGGCCGCCGGCGGTGATCGCGGTGGTGTCCCGGCCGCCGCTCACCACGACTTCATCGCTGTGGCCGGAGACGTCGCGGAACTCGGCGCCCGCGACCAGGTTGTGATGTCGTCCCGCTTGCCTCGACCACTGAAGAGAGGCGCCGAACTGTCGGGCGGGTGTGGTCTGACGCCGGGTGAGTGACTCGCTGTTCCGCCCTGCCGCGACCGCGGAAAACGTCTGGTTGTAGGTCTGGGAGCCAACATGGGAGCGAAGGGCAAAGCGGCCCGCTCCGGGGGGCTCGAACTCCGCGCCCGCCGAAAGTTGCCTCAGTGCGGTGTCGTTGGTCTGCTGCGGCGTACCGTTCTCGCGCGATTCGTTGAACAGCGAACCACGAATGAAGAGCCGCCTATCGGCTCGAGCTGTCTCGGCGAGGCGCAGGTCGAGAGTCTTGTATGTGACCCCGGCCTTCGTGTCGACGCTTCCCCGCTGGCTCTTGTCGACGATCACGTGTCCATCCGAGTGGAATAGCTCACCCGCGACCTGCGCGGTCAGCGGTCCGATGCTCCGACCGGCGAAGACCGAGCCCACGGCCGAACCCTGCCCGCCGTAGGAGACATCCGCGGAAAGGACATCCGCGGGGCTCTCGCGGGGAATCAGGTTGATGACGCCCCCAAGTGCGTCTGTCCCGTAGAGGCTCGACGCACCGCCCCGGACCGTCTCGATGCGGTCGATGGACAAGCGCGGCGTGCGGCCCCAGTAAACCCAGCCCCCGAAGGGATCGTTCATGGGAATTCCGTCGCTCAGGACCGCGGCGCGGCTGGCCCCGCTCGGCCCCACCCCGCGCAGCGAGACGCCTTGCGTGGTTGGGTTCGCGATGCGGCTGCCCGATCGACGAAAGAGAGAGAAACCCGGGATCTGACGAAGGGCGTCGTCGAGAGTCCACGCCGCGGCGCTGAGAAGATCGTCGCGCGACACGACGGAGACGCTCGCCACGGTGTCGCTCACCCGTGTGGGCCGGCGTTCGGCGGTCACGGTGATCTTCTCCACCAGCGCGATCGGGGCTGCCGGATCCTTCGCCGCCGTCGTGGGCGCGCTTGCTGGAGCCTGTTCTCCATGCGGAGCGACCGAGCACAAGAACACGGCGAGGAGCAGAGAGATCACTTCGCTTCGTGCTCGTGTTTCTTCGTCTTCTGTTTCAGTTCCTCGGCGGTCAGCGGGCGCGTCTTGAAATCGAACCGCAGCATCTCGGCCGGGCGAGATCCCGCGTTCTCGAGAGCCAGTCGCTCATCGGCGCCCACCCACTCGGTGTGGCCGAGCGCGATCTTGAGCGGGGACCGGGCACCCTCCCCGCGGAGGGAGATGAGGTCGAGGTCGGTGAGAGCGACCAGAAGGGCTGGTTCTCCCGCCTTCGTGGCCACGGTCAACGGCTTGCCGGCCGCGCCGATCAGACGTGTGATCCTCACCTGCTCGTTGTCAAAGTGAACCTTCTCGACATTCTGCCCTTCCGGGTTCGCTTCGCGGAAGAATCGGCCCTTGAGACTCATCTCGTTCTTCGGCTCGGTCTTGAACTCCACTCTGAGGAAATCGCTCGGCAACGGTGACGTATTCACGACCTCGTGCAGCTCCTGAATCCCGAAGTAGATCCGGAAACTCCCGGCCTTCGTGGCGGCTCGGGTGACCGCGCCGTACTCCTTGTCGAGATGGTTGAAAACCACGGGCCCTCCGTCGTTGAGGTAGACATAGGCTGCCGCGGTCGGATTGTGATCGTGGGCGGGGATTCGCTCGTGAGGTGCGTAGCGGACCCGGACCACCTTCACCCACTCATTCTCCGACTGGAGCTTGTAGGCCTGCGGGGCCACCACCAGGGCGTCCTCGCCGAGGGCGCCCACCGCCAACAGATTGAACATCATCACAACCGGGGTCATCTTCATCACGAATCTCTCATCCTTTCCTGGAAACTGTCGCGGCCGTCATCGGCCCGTCAGACTTACAGACGGGAGAGATCGTCAAAGGACGCAGGAATAGGTAAGTTTGACCTCCATGCGAACGCAGACTGCGGCCACCGCCTCGAGCGAACTTCTCCTCGGCGAACTCAGGGGCGATCTCAGAAAGTTCATTGCGCGGCGGGTCCAGAACCAGGCCGACGTGGATGACGTTCTCCAGGAGGCCCTGATCAAGATCCATCGCTCGGCCGATCGGCTGAACGACGAGAACAACCTCTTCGCCTGGGTCTATGCGATCGCCCGGAATGCGATCATCGACCACTATCGCAAGCAGCGGCCGACGATAAGCCTCGATGGCGACATAGACAACTTGACCAGGCTTCCCGCGGAAGCGCCCGAGGCGGACGCGCTCGGCGAAATCGCGGACTGCCTGCGCCCCTTTCTTGGACACCTTCCCGAGAAGTACCGCGACGCAATCGTGCTCACTGACCTCGACGGCATGACCCAGGTCGACCTCGCCCAAAAACTGGGCCTCTCGATCTCGGGCGCCAAGTCGCGGGTTCAGCGCGCGCGGGAACACCTCAAGGGGATGCTCCTCGAGTGTTGCCGCCTGGAGTTCAACGCCAGGGGACGCGTGGTGGGGTACGAGTGCAAGGATCCGCGGAAGTGTTCGTGACCGGCCCGGCCTGAATCCCGGACCAGGCGCACCGACCTCGGTATCATCCCGCTCATGCCCGCGCCCCGAAAGAAGGTCGTCCGCCGCAAGAAGGCCGCTGCCGGATCTGTAGGCCTCACTCCCGCCGAAACCGCGCTCACGAGAGGCGCGGACCTTGACGTTCTGGCCGCGCAAGTCGCCGAGGATGGAGGCGCCGTTCTGGGCCGCTACTCCGATCCGTTTGGTGGAACCCCGCTGTTGTTCGTCGCCCTCCCGACCGACCGGGTCGAGCCCACGCCCTATCAGCGCGACCCCTCGGACACGCACGTGAAACGACTGATGGGCGTGATCGAAACCATCGGCCGATTCCTCGACCCGATCGTCGCCGTCCACGAGGGCGGCCAGTACCTCACACCCAACGGAAACCATCGCCTTCAAGCGCTCAAGAAGCTCGGGGTGAAGACGGTCACGGCTCTGCTGGTGCCCGACGCGAAGGTCGCCTTCAAGATCCTGGCGCTCAACACGGAGAAAGCTCACAACCTGAAGGAGAAATCCCTCGAAACCATCCGCATGGCGAGGGCCCTTTCGAAGATGCGCAAGGAGGAAACGCTCGAGTCGGAGTTCGCGTTCGAATTCGAACAGCCCGCGTTCCTGACCCTGGGGAGCTGCTATGAGGAGCGGCCGCGTTTCTCCGGCGGCGCGTACCAGTCAATCCTTCGCCGCGTGGACGTGTTTCTCGACGAGCCCATGTCAACCGCGATTAAGGAGCGCGACCGGCGTGGTAAGAAGATCCTCAAGCTCGACGACGCCGTGGTTGCGGCGGTTGAGAAGCTGAAGGCGAAGGGACTCACGAGCCCCTATCTCAAGGCTTTCGTTGTGTCGCGCGTCAACTACACGCGCTTTTCCAAGGCGACGAGCTTCGACTTCGATGAGACCCTCGACAAGATCATCGCGAGCGCGGTGAAGTTCAATGCCGAAAAGGTGAGGCAGGAAGACGTGGCGAAGTCGGGAGGCGGTCCCGCGGACGAGGAGTAGGCCGACCCGGGCGCCCTCAGTGGTAAGACGGTCCGCCCGCGGCCGAGGGTGCGACAACTCCATCTTCGGCGCGCGCGATCCTCTCGCCCCGGTCCCGTTTTCCCAGTTGCTTGAAGACCTGAAGGGCGATGGCCTGAGCGCCGCGGCTCTCGAACCGGCCCTTGGATGTCTCCCAGCCGATCCGCCGGTACAGCCCGGCCATGTCCGAGGCGCCCTTCACTTCGGGCGCCGCCGCCACCTCGAGGGCGTGATGGAGTTCGTGTGCAAGGGCCGCGATGCGTTCGGGCTGCGGCAATCGCATCTGGTCGAGCCGGATCAGGAGATAGCGGCTGGCCGTGTCGCCGGAAAGGAACACCATCGAGGACTTCGGCCCGGTGAACACCCCGGGCATGGAGTCCATGAGGTAGACCACCAGATCGGTCCGCTCGATCTGCTCGAGAAGGTCCTCCACGATCGCGGACTGGTCGACGGCGTCCTTGAGAAGGGCTATCGCGCCGGCGCTTAGCGGCCGGGTGCGCGACCAGGCTGACCAGGGTGACGCCGTGGGCACGGGCTCGGGTGGAGCCGCGACGGCGCTTAAGGGGGAGAGCATGAGGCAAACCGCGATGAACGTGTTTCGCATGACCCTGGTCCTCCTTGGATGGGTTATGCGAGTAGACGCGTCCTGATCTTCGAAGGTTTCGTCCGGGCCGCGTCTGGAGCGGGCGCGCGACGCCTCAGAGCCTTCGACGGTTTCACGATCTTGGACGGCGCGACTACGCCGATCGACACGCGCGACCAGGGCCCGTGGCGCAATCCTGCCCTTTCGATCGCGACCCGCCTTTTGTTTGATGAATGCGCGATGGAGGCGAAGAATTTTTTTAGGACGAGTCCGACGACGACATCAAACGGAATGAACTGTGTGCGAATTCGGGAAAGCGATGCATGAAAGAGCAAGAAACAGATAGTCGGGTTCTTTCGCAATGCGTATCTTCCGCGTCGCCTCGAGGCCGGTGGTGGTCTCGAGGGTGGATGGAGATTCCCGACTTGAAGCAAGACATTCGTTCGACCCTGGTCCTTCTCGCCGCCGCTCTGCTCGTTGGCGTCAGTCCCGCCGCCGGAGCGCAGGGCGCCCTGCAGGAAGAGCAGCCCCGGCTCACCGTTCCGAAGATCGAACGGGCCCCACGACTCGATGACTTCGAGGGAATGAAGCCTCGCGGCGTCGCTTCCGAGATGTCCAGGGCCGAGGGTCTGATCAATCGCCTGCCTCGGGACGGCGCGCCCATGAGCGAACGGACCGAGGTGTACTTGGGCTACGACGAGAAGCACCTTCATGCGGTCTTCGTGTGCTTCGATTCCGACCCTTCTGGAATTCGCGCACACCTGAACGGCCGTGACCGCGTGCCCCCGTCGGAAGACAGCGTCGCGCTGCAGATCGACACATTCAAGGACCGGAAACACGCCTACGGGTTTCAGGCCAACGCACTCGGAGTTCAGCAGGACGGCCTCTGGACGGAGGGGAAGGGCTGGGATCTTTCGTTCGACACGGTGTGGCGGACCGAATCGAAGCGGACGGACGAGGGATACATCGTCCTCCTGACTGTTCCATTCAAGAGCCTGCGCTTCCCTCGCGAGAGCCTTCAAAGCTGGGGCTTTCTCGTCTACCGGGGTATCGCGCGCAAGAACGAGGAGGGCTTCTGGCCCCACTACTCCACGCGGGTCGCGGGCCGGATGAACCAGGCCGCGGTGATGGACGGGCTCCAGGATGTCTCACCGGGCCGGAACGCGCAGATCGTCCCCTATGTCAGCGCGCGTTCGTACCGCACCCTCGAGGTCGACCCGCACCAGGGCGGCCGTTTCGTCACCGAGCCGGCCGAAGCCGAGATCGGCGCGGACGCGAAGCTGGTGGTGAAGGACAGCCTGAGCCTGGACCTCACCATCAACCCCGACTTCAGCCAGGTCGAATCCGACGAGCCGCAGGTCACAGTGAACAAGCGTTTCGAGACCTTCTTCCCCGAGAAGCGTCCCTTCTTCCTCGAAAACGCCAGCTACTTCGACACCCCGATTCAGCTCCTCTTCTCGCGGCGAATCGCCAACCCGGATGTCGGGGGGCGACTGACGGGACGATTGGGAAGCGTCGCCATAGGGGCGCTCGTCGTGCGCGATGAGCCGGGCTCGGGACCGGCGGCGAACGTTCTTGTCCTGCGCGTGAACCGCGATGTCGGCCAGGAATCGAGTCTGGGGATCTTCCTCAGCAGCCACGAGGCCGGGGGAGACTCCAACCGTGTGGCCGGTGTCGATGCCCGCCTGAAGTTCGGCGCGAACTGGTTCGCCACGCTGCAGGCCGCGGCGAGCGCCACGCGCGAGACCGCAAGAGCGAATCTCGACGGGCCAGCGTACCGGGCCACCGTGTCGCGGGCGGGCCGCCGGCTCGCCTACACCGCCGACTTCAACGATCGCAGTCCCGAGTTCCGCACGACGCTTGGTTTCGTGGAGCGAACCAACCTTCGCTCCCTCGACCAGACGATCTCGTACAAGTGGATGCCCGCTTCGTCGCGCCTGCTGTCGTTCGGGCCCGAACTCGTGGTCAGCGAAGTTCGTGATCACGCGAACGATCCTCTCGACCGTACGCTCACGCCGAAGTTCTCCTTCGAATGGCCGGGGCTTACAAAGTTGTCGCTCTTTTACCAGGACGCCCGGGTAGGCTTGCGACCGGAGGAGGTTGACTCGGTGGACCAGCGCCTCGCCTTCGACCAGGACCGCGCGGGCCTCGAGTTCTCCACGAGCTTCACACGCTCGCTGACCATCACGATGAAGGCATCGACGGGAGACGGAATCAATCTCGCGCCGGCCCATCGCGACTTGCCCGGTTCCGCTGATCTCCATGAACTGAGCACCGCCGTCGATGTCCGGCCATCCACACGTCTTTCCCTCGCGGCCAGCTACCTGCTAACTCAATTGAAGGATCGCTCGGGGGCCTCCATCTTCACCGATCACATCATTCGCGGCCGCGCGAATTTCCAGTTCAGCCGAGCTCTTTCCGCGCGCGCCATCGTCCAGTTCGACGACCTCAAGGCGGCCGAGACGCGGACCTCACTGCAGGGACGCCGCAATCTGAACGTCGATCTTCTCTTGACGTGGCTCAAGACGCCCGGAACCGCGCTTTACGTCGGCTACAACAACAACCTCCAGAATCTCGACCCGCGACTGACGCCAGGACCAAGCGGCCTGCTCCGCACCGCACACGGTCTCTTGAGCGACGGACGACAGTTCTTCATCAAGGCCTCCGTTCTCCTCCGAAAGTAGGAAAGGGAACAGACCATGACACGGCGCGATCTCATCGATCTCCTCCTGCTCGGCGCCATCTGGGGGGCTTCATTTCTCTTCATGCGGGTTGCGGCGCCCGAGTTCGGCCCGGTGCCCCTGATCGCAGTGCGGGTCGCGGTGGCCGCGGCGTTCCTGTCCGTTGTCTTGAGCCACCGCAACGGATTCTCCGAGATGAAGGGCCGCCTCGTACCGCTCGGTGTTGTCGGAGCGCTCAATTCGGCGATTCCCTTCTCGCTCTTCGCCTTCGCCACGCTCTCGCTGAACGCGGGTTTCGCCTCGGTGCTCAACGCGACCGCACCCCTGTTTGGCGCGCTCGTGGCCTACATCTGGTTCCGGGAGTCGCTGTCGCCCGCGCGCGTCTTTGGCCTCGCCCTCGGCTTCGTCGGCGTCTTGATTCTGGTTTCCGGCCGGCTCTCGCTGGGTGGAGACCTCTCGGCCATCCTCGCGTGTCTGCTGGCCGCACTTTGTTATGGCATCGCCGCGCACTACACGAAGGCGAGGCTCATCGGCGCCTCCCCGCTCGTCATCGCGACGGGGAGCCAGATCGGGGCAGCCGTGGTGCTCGCGGCCCCGGCGATGTACTTCTGGCCGGCCCGCACGCCGTCCGTTTCCGGGTGGCTTTTCGCTCTCGTGCTCGGCGTCGTGTGCACCGGACTCGCCTACGTTCTCTATTTCCGCCTGATCGCGAGGGCGGGCGCCGCGAAGGCGATCGCCGTGACCTATCTCATCCCGGTTTTCGGAATGGGTTGGGGATGGCTGTTCCTGGGTGAGCGACTTACCGCGAGCATGGTCCTCGGTTGCGCGGTGATCCTCCTCGGCATCGCCATGGCGACCGGCGTCCTCGACCCTCGTGCGGCTCGACCAACCGCGGCCCGACCTTCACGAGCCTGAGGCCGCGCGCCACGGAACCAACCGGAGTCGAAATACGTCCTCGAGGACAAGGGATCCCTTGTTCAACTCAGACTGGATTAGAACCGACCTGAAGCAGGCATTCCGCGCCTTGAAGCGCCGGCCGGGGAGCAGCGCTCTCGTGATCGCGACGCTGGCGGTGGGTCTTGGCGTCAACACCGTGGCCTTCAGCGCGGTCAACGCGCTGGTGTTTCGGTCCCCGGACCGGCCCGGCGCCGACCGAGCCGGATGGCTCTTCGCGGGTCCTCGCGGCCGCCCGCTCCAGAACGTGCCCCTGCCTCTTTTCGAAGCCATCGAGCGGAATGCGCGGACCCTCGAAGCCGTGGCCGCCGAGGGCCGGATGCCTCTCGCCATTGGCGACGGCGCCGAGACACGTCAGGTGTGGGCGCTCCTCGTGTCGTCTCGATACTTTGACGTGGTCGCTCCGGACATCGGGCTGGGTCGTGCGCTCTTGACGGCCGACGCGCGCGTGGACGATGTCGCGGTGGTGGTAAGCGAACGCTTCTGGCGCGCTCGACTCGACGCGAACCCGTCCCTCGCGATGCTGAGCGTGACCCTGGGCGGAAGGCAAGCACGCGTGGTCGGCGTCATGCGCGATGGTTTCCAGGGACCGGGAGGGCTCTTCGAACCCGATCTCTGGGTTCCCCTCGCGGCACGCCGCGCGGTCGGGCTGCCGGTGGACTACGACACGGTCTCGAATACGTGGCTCACCATGATTGCCAGGCCCCGCGAGGGAATCACTGCCGCGGCCGTCGCCTTCGATGTCCTTCCGATCGTGAAGGAGTTTCGAGGGACAGAACCTTCGAGCGCCCAGGTTCAGTTCGAACGACTGATCGACGGTCATCCGGAAGCCCGATCCCTGCGCCCCGCCGCGGCCCTCGCCCTCAGCGCGGTTGCCGTCGTGCTGCTGATCGCGTGCTTCAACGTCGCGGGACTCCTTCTGGCGCGCTCCTCCGACCGGCAAGGCGAAATGGGCGTTCGCGCGGCGATAGGCGCAAGCCGGGGGCGACTCATTCGCCAACTCCTGACCGAAGGCGTGGTCCTCGCCACAATCGCCGGCGCCTTCGCGCTGCTGCTCGCGAATTGGAGCGCGTCCTTGCTCTCCACTTTCAGTCTGCCCGCGCCGATTCCACAGAGGCTTCACTTCTCCATGGACTGGCGGCTGGTGGCGTTCGCCATCGCGGCCTCGCTGGTGGCTGCCATCGTTCCGGCGATCGCACCGGCTTGGCAACTCTGGAAAGCCGACGTGGCCCGTCTCGTGCGGGGCAGCGCTTCGGGCTCGGTGGGCAGCCGGCCGCAGGCTCGCGCCCGCCGCGCGTTCCTCCTGGTTCAGGTGACGGGCTCCACGGTGTTCCTGATCGCCGCGGTGCTCTTTGGCCGGACCTTTCTGGGTGCTCTGGCCGCGGACACTGGATTCAACACGGGCAACACCGCGATCATGATCGTCGACGCGCGGCACTACGGGCATGACGCCGCCCGCTCACGAGAGCTGATCGAGAATCTGGCCAGGCGGCTGGAGTTGCGCCCCGATGTCGCCGCCGCGGGTTTCGCGGATCGCGCTCCCTTCTACGTCGGTTTCGCGAACAACATACGGGTATTCCGCGAGGGACAGACATGCGAGGCCACGACCTGCCCGGTTGCGGAGGTGTTCGCGGTTGACCCGCGGTACTTCGCCACGATGGACGTGCCCTTGCGGCTGGGACGACTCTTCGACCCGCGCGACACCGCGGATCGTGATGCGGTCATGGTCACGACATCCACGGCCGCGGCCTTGTGGCCCGGAACTCATCCAATCGGTCAGCGCTTTCGGGATGACGCGGGGATAGAGCGGGTCGTGGTCGGCGTCGTCGCGGACACGTCCCTTCGCAGCCTCACCGCCGCGCCGCCCAAACCGACGGTCTTCAGGGCCATCTCCGAAGCCGATTTCGCGGGGCCCGTCACCCTCGTCGCTCGCGGTCGCGGCCCGGCCACGGACCTTCTCGCGCCGATGCGGCAAAGCCTGCAGGACCTCGCTCCAGGCGTGCCTCCGCACACGATCGAAACCATGGAGCAGCGGATGGCGCTTCCACTGTGGCCGGTGCGAACCCTCGCCGGCTTCTTCGGCTTGTGCGGTCTGCTCGCGGTGGGACTCGCGAGCGTCGGCCTTGTCGGTGTCACTCATCACGTGGTGAGCCAGCGGACCCGCGAGTTCGGCGTGCGCCTGGCTCTCGGCGCATCCCGGGTCGATCTCCGTCGTCTCGTGCTGGCCGAGGCGCTTTGGCTCGTCGGGCCGGGAATCGTCCTCGGCGGCTTCGCTGGTTTCGCCATGAGCCTGGTGATCGGATCGCGAATGGTGGGCGTCGAGCCGCCCGGGCCGGCGATTCTGCTTGGGACCCTCGCGCTTCAGATCATGGTTGTCATCGCCGCGAGCTTTCTGCCTGCCCGGAAAGCCTCGCGTGTCGATCCCCTGGTAGCTCTGCGCGCGGAATAGCCGCGCTCCCTGCGGGGAGCTCAAAAGCCCAATCGCAGTTGAATCGATGGATAGACGCGCTTCGCGTCCTTGAATCGATTGCCCTCTCGCGGATCGAAGGCGGGGATGATGACATCGGCGGCGATGATGAAGCGCATCCGGTGCAACCGCAGCAGTTCCATGCCGGCCTCGATATGAGCCCCCGTTCCTTCCTTGTCGTCCACCCACACCATGCCCGCCCCTCCCCCGATGAAGGGCGACGACGGCCCGTCGGAAAACAGATACGCGCCGCCCACGCCGAAGAACCCCGCGCCTGAGCCCGATTCGCCCCACTTCCCCGTGCCCTGCAGTGTGAGGTCCACGCGCCAGTTCGCGGTTTCGCGGGTGTAGGCCGAGTAGAAGCCGCCCGGAAAGGCCGGCGCGCCAATGGTCCAGTGACGTTCGCTCGGCAGCTTCTTCGGTTCGGTCGTTTCCACATCCACCACCGTCCGCATGCGCGCGGTCGAGGACACGCTCTTCTTTGAAACCAGCGCATCGACCAAACGCGAGATGACGACATCGGCCTCTTCGATGCCCGTGGCGGCGAGACTCACCACGTGCGCGGCCGAACCATCGCGCGCCGTCTCTTCGAGGGACATCGGGATCTTGTTGCCCAGCCGTCCCGCCCGCAGGACGAATCTGCGATCCGCGACGCCGCGCTCGCGAAGGGCCGCTTCGGTGAGCTGCTGAAGCGTGCGGACAACCTCGGCATCGAAAGCAGCCGAGGCCTCGACCCGGACGACCTCCTGCGCGAACGCGATCGTCGATGCCGAGCTAATGAATGCGGTGATCGCCGCGACTCGAATGAGTGTCCTCATGTCCTTACCCTCGTCCTCCGCGAACCCGAGGCGGGCGACATGCCCGTCCGTGATCGCAGGCAAGAGGATGAGGCCACAAGCGCCACGACCCCGGGTCTCTTGTGACAGTTCGGGCGGCGTCACCCCGCGGCTCGCTACACGTGCTGGTCGACCAGAACCGGGTTCCCGTCCGGATCCACCAGAACGAAACTCGCGGGACCTTTCGTGCTCTCGTCGGCTTCGGTCTGAAGTTCGAGGCCTTGAGCCTTGAGGCGGCGCTGGTGCTCCCGAACATCCGTGAATCCCTCCACCGTCTGACAGGTCTCATCCCATCCGGGATTGAAGGTGAGGATGTTGCGCTCGAACATGCCCTGGAAGAGGCCGATCGTGACCGTTCCATTGCGAAGGATGAGCCAGTGTTTGGAGTCGCCGCCCACCCCCGCGAAGCCGAGCTTTTCGTAGAAGGCGCGCGATGCGCCGAGGTCCTTGACGGCCAGGCTGACGGAGAAGGCGCCGAGCGATGTGGGTTGTTTTGTCATGGTGCGGGCAGCCTACAATCGGGGTCTGAGGGCCGGCTTGCCAAATCTTGCGAATCTCGACTACGTGGGCCGCATCAATCGCGCGGTGGACTATGTCACCCGAAATCTCGCGGAGCCGCTGCCCCTCGAGGAAGTGGCGAAAGCCGCTTGCTTCTCGCCCTATCACTTCCACCGGATCTTCCACGGCCTGATGGGCGAGACCCTCGCCGCCTTCGTGAAACGGATCCGCCTCGAGCGCGCCGTGTATCTGCTCTCCCATCGCGAGAGCGCGAGCCTCACCGGGATCGCGCTTGCCTGCGGCTTTTCGTCGAGCTCCGACTTCTCGCGCTCGTTCCGGACGCAGTACGGCGTGCCCCCGAGCGTCTTCGACGCCGAGGCCTTCCGGCGTCCGCGGCGGGAGGAAATGCTCGCCTCCGTCGCGCCGCCGGGCCAACACCACCTCAAGGGCCTGCCCGCCGGGGAGAATCCGGACGGCTTCGCGGTGCGCCTGCGCGATATCCCTGCTCGCCGAGTCGCCTACATCCGGGTGACGACACCGTACGTCGGCGGTGTTCCTGAAGCGATCGCCCGCCTGATGTCATGGGCCGAGGCACGCGGCCTCGCGGATGGCCAGTGGCTCGGCTATCAATGGGACGACCCGGAGATCGTTCCGCTCGAAAAATGTCGCTACGACGTGGGTCTCGAGGTTCCTTCGGGAACCGAGGGAGATGTCGAGGTGAGCATCGCGGAGTTCTCGCCCATGCGGGTGGCAGAAGTGGACATCGCGGGGGGCATCGACCTCGAGTTGCGCGCCCTCCACTGGCTCTACCTCACCTGGCTCCCAACCAGCGGCCTGGCTCCCGCGAACCAGCCCATGTTCGAAGTCTGGAACGGCCGGCCCTTCGCCCACGGCTTCGAGCATTTCGAACTCCGCGCGCACCTCGCGGTCGAAGACGCGGACGTGCCCCTGTGAGCCTGCGTCCTACCGCGCGACCGCACCGGTGAGGCGCACGGGTTCGCTCGTGACGATGCCGGAAGGGTTCTTCACGGAAACGGAGTAGACATCGTTGCTCCCCTTCCGCGCGTTGGTGATCTCGAGAGTGGCCTGCGTGGCTCCCGCGATGGGCCGGCCGTTTCTCGACCACTGATACGAGGCTACCGGTATCG
>CAZBTT010000002.1:0-34193 GCA_964494295.1 uncultured Acidobacteriota bacterium | reverse complement strand
AACGGCTCGAGTCGGTACCAGGGTGTTGAGCTCTTCGATCGCAACATGAATTTCCAGCGTCAGCTGACTCACGCCATCGGCCACATGGACATCACTGTCGACAATGGCCAGGACGTCCTCATCTGGAACAACTCGGCCGACGCTCAGCCCATCGCGTGCCAGAACGGCATCGTGAAGGTGCGCCTCTCAGACGCGCAGCAGACGTGCCTGCTGCAGCTCGACTGGAGCCTCGCCGTCCACATCACGGCCCCTGACGGCAACGGCTGGGCCTTCGTCGAGACCTACGCTCCAAGCGATCCCTTCCCTCAGTCCTCGGCGTGGGTTCCCTATGCGAACGAGATCCTCCAGGTGAAGCTCGACGGTTCGGAAACCCGTCGGCTGGTTCATCACCGCAGCCGCCCCTTCGGCGGGGACAGCTATGTCTACCAGCCGAAGGTGACGTCAAGCCGCGACGGCAGCAGGCTCGCGTTCACGAGCAACCATTCTCTGCAGTCGATTCTCGGTTACCCGAGCCTGTACTCCGATGCCTACATGATCCAGGTTTCGGGCTCCTCCACGACACCCTCGACCGAGCCCGCGGGGACTCCATTGCCCACGCCGCCTCCGACGTCGCCGACGACTCCGGCCCCGACCCCCGCACCCGCGCCGGCGCCGGCGCCCCTGCCAGCTCCCGCGGCCGGCGGCAACCTCGTCGAGCAGAACAGCTCCAGCGTGAGCTACGTGGGATCGTGGTCACCCAACGCTCGGGCGACGAACAGCGGCGGCAGCGCGGTGCTCTCGATGGATCAAGGGTCCACCGCCACCTTCGTGTTCTCAGGAAGCGGCGCCTCCTGGGTCGGCTACCGTGATGAGTGGTCGGGTATAGCCACGATCAGAGTGGACGGCGTGGTCAAGGGTACGGTCGACACCTATGCCCCGAGCGGGGTAGCGCAGGCTACGCTCTACACCATCAGCGGTCTGTCGAACGGCACGCACACACTCACCATCGAGGTGACGGGCACGCGAAGACCGGGGGCGGCCGGCTCGTGGGTCTGGGTGGATGCTTTCGCGGTGTCGCGCTGATCTCGAAGACGCCTTGAGCGAGGCGGCGGCTCTGGTCCGCCGTCTCGCTACTGCGCCGGCGCGGCTGTGATCACGCCCTGAGTGTTGACGCCGTTACCGCGGATGCCGTTTCCGCCCGCGGTCACGAGGCTGCTCGAGGCCTCGGCCCAGAGTCCGGTCGCGTTGCCGAAGACCCGGCATCCGCTGATTCGCGCGGTTCCAGAGGCGCGCGTCCTGACACCGGTGGTGTTGAAAGCGAACTCGCTCCGGTGGACTTGAACCGTTCCGGGACCCGCCACGACGCCGTTTCCGCTGTTCCCGACGAATGCGGACTCACGCACGACGAAGGCGCCGCTCCAGACGTCGATTCCGTTGAGATTGCCCTCAAACCGCGTTTCCTCGACCGCCACGCGATTTCCCGCGGGCCCTCCGTCGTCGTTGATGCCCGACCCGTTGCCGCGGAAGACCACATTCGAGACGATCACGCGCGCCCCGGTTGTGTTGGCGATCCTGAAGCCGACGTTCCAGCGTTCGATCGAGCTGTCTTCAAGAGACAAAGTGTGCCCCGCGGTGAGCGTGAGAGCGGTTGACACCCCTGCTCCCTTGAGGGTCAGGCCACGCAAGACAACGCGCGCTCCCGGGGCGGCTAGGGTGATCGGCTGGCGAATGAGCACGACGGCGCCGAGGGACGCGGAAACCGCGACACCCCTTGTGATCACCAGGGGAGCGGTTTCGTATTCGCCCGAGGTCATCACGATGATTTCTCCGTTCTCGGCTGCCTGGGTCATCGCCCCGGCCAGGCTCCGACAGGGCGTGGCTATGTTCGAGCAAAGGCCGGCATCGTCGCCGGAGTGCGCCACGAACACGCGCGTGGAGTCATCGTTGATGATCGTCCCGAGGCCGGACGGATCCGAGAGGGTCGCATTCGTCGGGTTCGAAAGATTCACATGAAACGTCTCATCGGGCTCGATCACATGGTCACCCAGGAGGGTGATGGAGAACGTCCGGCTGGCGGTCAGAGGGGGGAAGGTCAACGTCAGGGGACCGGCCGCGGTGTAGTCGCTTCCGGCGGTCGCGGTGCCGTTCGCCGTCTGGTACTGGACGCTCACCGGCACGTCGGTGATATGCGAAAGCCTGACCGTGAAGACCATGGTCGTAGCGCCCGTACCCTCGTGCGCGGTTACGTCTGCGATCGAGAGTTGTGGAGTCGGAGATCCGGGAACGGCGATCATGTACGCATCCGTGTATCCGAAGGCGTGGCCGCTCGTCCCCTCGAGGTTATACGTGCTCGAGTAGACGAGGGTCGTGCCGTCGCGGCTGACCGTGGCCCGGGGCTGGTATTCGTAGTTTGCGGTCTGACGGCTGCGGTGGTGGAGCAGTCTTCGAGCCTCGGTCCCATCGAGCTTCACCTGAATAATCTCGTTCGTGTAGGGCTTCCAGGCGGGGGTGGACGCGGGCGGATCAGCCGGATCGTAGGTCTCCACGAAGGCCCATCCGTCTCCGTCTCCGGCGGTGATGTGGACCGCGAGACTCCAATCGAGTTGAAGCAGGCAGGTCTGTTGAGCGTTCGACAGCCGCACCTTGACGATCCCATTCTGGCAATTTGGAATCGGTTGCGGATCGCCCGAGTTCGTCCAGATCAGCACATCGGCGCCGTTCGTGTCGCGGGTCAGGCGCATGTGCCCGATCGCCCGGGTGAGCTGACGCTGAAAGATCATGTTGCGGTCGAAGAGTTCGACGCCGCTATAACGGGCGGTCCCGGCCGCGATCCATCCAAGTGCCACGCTGTTGTCCGAGGCGAGGTAGAGCTGGTTGAAGGAGTGACCGATGGTGTCGAGGACCGCGCCCTTCGTATTCGTGCTGATCTGGTAGACGAACACATACCGGTTGGCGAGGCCGCCGGGGGCATCTCCGGCAAACACGAAGTGATCGCCGTCCCGGCTGATGTCCGACTCGCCGCGGCCGCGAATCGCCGAGTATTCGCTGAAGGTCCGGACGATAGAGGACGCACCCGCGGAAACATCGAGCCGCATGAGCCTGTTCCCGCTCACGTAGAAAAGGACGTTCGGGTCGGTGCGCGACCAGCGCGGCTCGGTCGCGGCATTCACGGAGAAGGGGAGGTCGCGAACGTAGGTTCCACCGCCGTCGTAGAGGCCGAAGTAGCCCTGGTGCTGGAGGATCAGCCAGCTGTTGTTGACGTTCCAGGGCGAGGCGGTCGGGTATTCCGTGCCAATCCACAGGAGGTTGCCGCTCGCCGCATGGTTTGGAGTGTTCACCGCATCAGAGAGGCGTTTGATGGTGGTGCTGAAGGTCTGGTCCACGTAGGTCTGGCCGAGGGCGGGAGGCACGAAGGAGTCGTAGAGCACCGGCAGGTGGACTCCCGAGTCGAGAACCAGCGCGTCCGGGGCAAGCGTGAGGCCCCACAAGGAAAAGAGGGCGCGCAGTTCCCACATCAGCGTGTGATCAGGAATCCGTCCACCCAGATCCATGCCCCGCCCGACATGGGACTTTTGCGGCTCGTGGGTTGAATGGTCAGGGTGTGGGGCCCGTCGCGGAGACCATCGACGGTGTAGAGCTCCACTTGACCCCGGGCGGCCTTCGAATAGGTGTCCACGGTGGCGCGGTGTCTTCCGTCGAGAAGGACTTCGGCGATTCCCGACCACTCGTCGCGGTAGCCGATCCAGCTCACCCCGGTGCCGGTGAAGGTCAGGGACACCGAAGACGTGCTCTCCATGGCGAGTCGGGCGCTGCGCCCGCGATGAACCGGGAGTCTGTTCGTGGACCAGGAGCCCGCCCATGTCACGGCCTCGTCCTCCTGATCGACCTGTATCCGCGGGGCGCCGGTCTCGCGGCGAGAGGTCCCCCGTCGGTCCGGATCCCGGTTTGCCTGCCGGTCGCGGCGGCTCTGCGCGACCGGGCGGTCAAGGGGAGTTGAGTCTTCTCGCGACTCTCCAACGATGAAGGCATCCACCCACACCCACGCACCCCTGGAGTCTTTCTGATGATCTCCCCGGGGCCTGATGGCGAGAGTGTGGCGGCCCTCGCGCAGGCCGCGAGCCCGGAAAAGCGTCGCCTGCGCCTGGGCGGGTTTCGCGAACGTGTCGATCGTGGCCTGGAACTCACCGTCGACGAGAACATCGGCAAGGCCCGACCATTCATCGCGATAACCGATCCATTCGACGGACGTGCCCGCGAAGTCGAGCCGTGCCTCGGCTCCCTTGTCCATCGCCAGTCTGGCGCCGCCGCCGCTGTTCAGGGGCAGGGCGTTGGTCGACCACGATCCGATCCAGGTCACGGCCCCGCTGTTCTCCTCGATACGCGCGGGGGGGGAGGGCTGAAGGGCTGCGCCGACGATGCTCGCGCCGAGGGTCAGCACAAGGGCGCCCACCTGCACCAGCTTCTTGCGGATCGCGTATTTCACGAGATCCGCGCGGTTGTGGATGTCGAGCTTCCGCATCAGGTTGTACTTGTGGGCCTCGACGGTCTTGATGCTCAGGTTCAGTTTCAAAGCGATGTCCTTGCTGGAGTGGCCGTCGGCCAGGCGCCGCAGCACCTCGCGCTCTCGGTCGGTCAGGAGGTCGAAGCGGGTGCCCGTCTTGTCTCCGCCCTCGCGCGCGTGTTCGATGACCACGGAGAGAGCGCGCGGACTCATGTATCGCTCGCCCCGATGCGCGGCCTCGATCGCGAAGAGGAGTTCGCTCGTGGGCCCGTCCTTCAGCACATAGCCGACCGCGCCCGCATCGAGGCACCCGGCGATCAGGTCTTCGTCATCGTACAAACTGAGGATCAGCACTTTCCCGGGCAGTCGGGCCTCGACAATGCGCTTGGTGGCTTCGAGCCCCGACAGCTCCGGCATGTCGATATCCATCAGGGCCACGTCCGGTCGAAGGGTCCGAAACTGGCTGACCGCTTCGAGTCCGTTCTTCGCTTCGCCCACGACCTCGAAGCCCGGGTGCTCGCGCAGAATGGCGCGCAGACCCTCGCGAAGAAGCGGGTGATCGTCGCAAAGGAGGACGCGGATCCTGGGATTCACGACATCGTTCCTTTGCGCAGGGGAAGCCGGATCTCGAGGCGCGTTCCCGATCGGGAGCCAGGGCGGTCCTTTCGCCTCGAGCTGACCTTGAGGTGACCGTGCAGGCCGTGGATCCTCTCCCGCATCGCGTTGATTCCGAAGGTGTGATCGGGACGCTGCGCCCGGACATCGAAGCCTCTCCCGTCATCCTCGACCACCATGAAGAAGGTGTTGGAGGCGCTGCGAAGCGTCACTCTCGCGCGGCGCGCGTGCGCGTGCTTCGCGACGTTCGACAGGGCGCCCAGGAGGATACGGTAGAGCGCCGCTTCATGCCCCGGGGGCATCGAGACTTTCGCATCGGGCTCCACGAGGGTCACCTTGATGCCGGTCCGCCGCGAATACTGACGGACGAAGTTTCGAAGAACGGGTATGAAGCCGAGGGTGTCGAGGAAGGCGGGACCGAGGTCAAGGGTGAGGCGCCGCACCGACTCGATGGCATGGGCGATGAGGGCCAGGGCCTCTTCGAGCTTCGGTCCGAGCGGGGTGCGGCGACCGCGGGCCAGCTCGGAGGCGATCATCTCGACGTACAGCTTCAGCACAACCAGATCGGCGCCGACCTCGTCATGGAGGTCGCCTGAGAGTTTCTGACGCTCCTGGTCGTCGAGGCGCCGGAGTCCCTCTACCCGTCCCTCGCAATACGCGGCCGCCACCAGCCACTGGGTCGCTGAACTGAGGCGGGCCGCCGCGCGGGCTTCCGCGGCGCCCGGCAGCGAGGCAAGACAGGCTTCGAGATGAAGTCCAACCACCGCGGTTGCGTGGTTTTCAGGCACGCCGGAGCGCACCAGGGTGAGGGCCGCCCGCTCCACCGCAAGGCAAAAGGCTTCATCTCCCCGCGCAGTTACCGGACCTTGGGCCAGCAGAAACGTGTAACACGACAGGAGATCCGGAGCGAGGAGCGTGGTGTAAGCGTCGCGACTCGGTTCGAGCGTCCGGAGGAGAGAGCGGAACGCGCGCGTCACGCGGCGAGCGTCACGGCTCAGCAGTTCGAGGGCCCGGCGAAGCGGACGGCGTGTGCCGGCGAGCAGGTGGGCAAGCTCCGCGGCCTTGTCGGGCATCGAACACTGTCTATTTCGAGTCGTCTGGCGGGGTGCTTTCATACGCGGGCCTCTCGCGGAACGCCCGGGGCCTTGGAGATCGCAAGGGCCAGGTTGACGACCAGCGTGGTGCCAGACACGCGTTCGACCACGCGCAGCATCTCTCGGACGGCGGCCTTCATCGGCCGATGCCGCGGTCCGAGAGCCGCGTACCAGACGTCGACGCGGTCGCGATACTCGGGTTGCCGAGGCGCCACGAGTGCGCCGCTCGCCAACGGCCCCAGACTCGCGAGGATTTCGCGTTCGGTGGCGCCCCGGATCCCTTTTCTCAGCAGGGACTCCCAGGATTCCCGTTCGAGCGAACGGTTGGAGAAACGGCGCGAAACGAAGTGCGCGACGCGGTCGGGCAGATAGTTGATGAAGGGCAGACCCGTGGTGTGTCTCTCGAAGGGGAAGAAGCGATGGGGCGTCTGATTGAGGAGCAGCCGGCCTCCGGGCGCCAGGTGAGACCACAATCGCGGCATGATCGTTCGGCGCTCGTCCGGCAGGAGATGTTCGAACACCGCGCTCATCACGATGAAGTCGAACTGACCGAGGCCCTCGGGCAGACTCGTGCCGGAGGGCGAGAGGAGAAACTCGACGTTTCCGTATCCGTAGAACCGCAGTCTCCTTCGTGCGAGGTCGAGGTACTCCGGCGAGAGTTCAATCCCGACGATGCGCGAGCGTGGGAACATCCGGGCGAGGACCATCGTGGAGGCGCCCGACCCGCACCCGAAATCAAGCACTCTCTTCCCTTCGAATTCCGCGGCGCTGACGTAGGGCAGAAAGTCGTTCTCGAAGAAGCGCTGGATCGATTCGGGGTCCTGATCGCGGGTGATCTCATCGCACACCCACGCCGCGCCCTTGACGTCAAGGATCGCTTCGATGAGATCGATGGGATAGGTGGTCGAGCAGGAGAGGGAAGCGCTCCCCTTCGGACGAGCGGTCACAAGGCGCGTCGTGCCCGCGCGCTCCTCGATCTCGACCGTGCCATCCGGGCGTTGGAGGACGAGGCTCATACCTCTCCCTCCCTCACCCATGTCACTTTTTGCCGGCTGCTCGCGTGCCGGAAGAAGGCGAGTGCGGTGGCGCTTGCCAGCATGCAGACGACGTAGGGCACGCCGAGACCGGGGATCTTCAGGTTCCGTAGGGAGTGTCCGAAGATCGCGGTGAGGTAGAAGGCAATCTGGGCCAGCAGGATCAACTGGAAGAGAGGACGGTCGAGAAGCAAGAGATTCGCGCCAAGGGCCATCAGAAGCAGCAACGGCGTGAGCAGGCGAAGGCCCTTGTGCGACAGGGTCTGGATCAGCAGCGGATTGCCGAAGCCAAGCAGCCAGTGCTCGCGCGCGAACAGCTGGAAGTTTCCGGAGATCGTTCGCACCTTCCGGGCGAACTCCCCGCCCAGGGACGTGGGCGCCTTGTCGTAGGCGCGGGCCAGGGGCTCGAAGACGACGCGGAAACCGCGACGGACCACGCGCATCGGAGCGAGGACGTCATCGAGAATGGTGTCCGGCGGAAGCGGCTCGAACAACTCGCGACGCATCGCATAGATGGCGCCCGTAGCCCCCACTACGGAACCCACTTCACTCTCGCTGCGACGAATCGCCTTCTCTACTCGCCAGTAGAGACCCAGACCCTTCTCGAGCGGCCGGCCCTCGCCCGCAGTCAGGATCAGTTCGCCCGTCACCGCCCCGACTTCGGGGTCCGCGAAAGGGGCCACGAGAGCTTTGAGCGCGCCGCGGCCGTATCTTTGCCGCGCGTCTCCAAACACCACGATGTCCCCGCCCGCCATGGGCAGGAGCGCGTTGAGGACGCTCGGTTTCCCGCGCCGGGTCTCGAACTCGACAACACGGACCCGCTCGCTTTCATGGAAGCGCGCGACTTCGGCGGTCTGGTCCGAGCAACCGTCGAGGCCAAGCAGGATATCGAAGCGATCCTTCGGATAGTCGAGGGAGAGGACGTTGTTCAGGCGGGCCCCGATCGCCCCCTGCTCATTGTGGGCGGCGATGACCATGGTCACGCGCGGCTCGAGTGTCCCCTTCCGAAACGGCCGGGGACGCACGCGAGCCCAAAGGAGCAGCAGGGCCGGATAACCCACGTTCGCGTAGCCGAGGAGCAACACCGATAGCCAGAACACCGATTGCGTCATCCAGGGTCCGGTTTCAGCCGAGCCGGCCGGATCGATCAGCGCACCCTGAGCCGGCGCAGCGGTGGCTGCGGAAAGGGCGTCACGCAGCTTCTCGTAGTTGACGCCCACATCGGACCCATCGCTCGCAGCCCGCCTGTAGAGACTCGAAGGGCTCAATCGATAGTCGCGGCTCTTACGGTTCACGAAACCCACGTCCTCGAGCGAATCCGGGAAGAAGTTGTCGGGCGGATAGTTCGAAGCCTCGCCGCCCGCGATCACATTCCGACGGAACACCCCATCCGGGAAGAAGGCCGCGCGCGTGGGGAGGCCCGAGGAGACGCCGGTGCCCACAATGCCCTGCGCGTTATGCGGCGCGATGTTGTCTCTGTACACGAAGCCTGGATTCGGCGGACCCTCGGCCATCACGATGCTGCCGGTCTGGAGCGCGGTGTTGTGCTCGATGGACACGTCCCGGGCTCCCTGCAGAATCTGGAAGAGTCGCCCGCCTCCTCCCCAGCGATCGCCGCCGATATCCTCGAAGAGATTGTTGCGAATAGCGATGCGCGCGGTGCGCCCGCTCGGGGCGGCATCGTCCTGACCGAGGATGTTGACGCCGGAAGCGCTGTGGCGGATGACGTTGTGCTCAAAGGTGACGTCTTCCACGACCGACCAGGGGGACTTGCCGTCCTGGTTCCGGACCGTGAAGAGAATGGCGAAACCACTCTGCGCGGCGACCCAGTTCTGCTCGAAGAGATTCCCAGCGATCAGAACGCGCCGCGCGTTCTTGAGTTCGAGCAGGTTCTTGATCGTCCACTTGGCGCCCCCGTAGGCCGGGTCGCCGGTCTTCCAGGTGAGCGGTTTCTTGAAGTGGTTCCGGAGGATCTCGATATCGGAGGGCACGAGGCCCTGCACCCGCGGGTCGGCGCCGCCGAACATCAGGTTCTCACCGGCGCCCTCGAGATAGTTGTTCTCGATACGGTAGGGACCGGGCCCGTTCCAACCCGCGATCGCCTGAGAGTCGGCCGTCCCCTCCTTGAAATCCGAAATCCAAGAGTCGATGACCGCGGTTTCCTCCGATCCAAGGGCAACGCCGCGGCGCGAACCGCGAACCGGGTCCCCGTGGATGAAACAGCGATCGATAACGAAGTGGTGGGGGACTTCGGACAGCACGGTTTCCCGGGATCCCAACAGAACGACGTTCGTGAGGAATGCATTCTGAGCCGGCCTTATCTCCATGCCCACGAAGCGGAAGTGATGCGACCCGCTCTCCGCGCTGATCACCGCTCCCCAACGCGATTCGAGCTTGGGCATGAATGCCGCGTCTTCGGGCCTGACCCGTTTGCCCTTGGTCAGGCGTCCGCTCTCGTTCGACCGCACGACAATCCAGCCCGTTCCGGTTTTTGCGGGGAGAGTGAAAGGGCCCGTGAACGTAGCACCCGCGGCAAGGGTGATTTCGTCGCCGGGACGCGCCGCTTCAAGCGCGGCCTGGAAGTCGTCCGCGGCGGCGACGCGAATCGTCCGGCCGGTGAGAGCAGGGTAGGCGACATCCACCTGGGCACGAGGCAACTCGACCCTTCCCTGAGAGAGGGCCGCGGCCATCAGGACGACGAGCAGGCTCGTCACTGGGATACCCTCGGCAGGCGAGGATTGGGCAACGCAGGCATACGCCACTTTGTAAGCAATTGGCGGGCCGTTTGGACCCACGAGAACTTGATCTTCCGAAGCAAACGTCCACGCGCGCTGTCCCGGAAGATGAAGAGCCAGTAATGTGGCCTGACTGTGCTTGTCCACTCGAGTTTCCAGGGAAGATCGCACCCCAGGAAGTCGAACTCCCGAAGCCCGCGGGACACACAGTCCTTGAGCACGTCCTCGGTGAGGAGATGACCTGGACTAAATGCTGAGAAAGACTCGTCATAGCTGGTCATCACCAGCGAAAACACGTCGTTCGTCGTGATTCCGTACTGGAATGCGATCGGCTGGCCTTGAAGCTTCAGGCGGAAGAGCGAGAGCCGCTCCCGGTATTCCGGGTCCAGAAACAGTTCTCGATGGAAGCCGTGGCTGGCCTCGCTCTGGTTCACCGCACTTCTCTGGCGACCCTTCCAGCCACCGGACTCCATGACCAGGGACTCGTCCAGATGGTGGGGCGATAAGGCGGTTCCCGAGAGACGCTCGAACGTGATTTCCCCATTCTCGGCGAGGCGTTTCCTGCGCCGCCGCAGGTTTGCCCTGAACTTGGCGCTCAGACGGTTCATCAGGGCATCCTGCGAATCGGGAAGTGCAATGTAAGGACTGCACTGGGACTTCCAGGCCCCCACCGGAAATCCGGCCGTCTGGGCCGCCGCATACACACGCCAGGCCTTGCCGCCTTCCGGGATGTCCGTGAGTCTCAGAACATCCCAGCGTTTGTCTGCGGCCAGATGTTGGAACACGACGTGCGCGGCCTCATCGATCAGAGGCTCCGTTCCCGCTGCGGTCAAGAGGTCGAAGCGCAGCGAGTGGACATTGGTTGGCGAGGCCAGTTCGCGCGTGCCGATGCCGCAGATCGAGCCACGCCCGACGGCAAGGGGAAGGGCTGCGGTCAACCGGCCCGACGAGTCGCGCACGGTCACTACTTCGAGCGGCGCTCCCTCGAGGAAGTTCGCCATGAACGCCTTGATGTATTCGTGGCGGTAGAAAGGCTGGGGGTCGCTCGCGTCCACGAGGCCATTCCAGTCGTCGCGGATGATGGAGAAGGCGGAGAGTTCCTTGAGGTCCTCGGTGGCCATCACGCCCTCGGGTGACGTTGCAGAACGTCGCGAATCACACCCACCATGACCGAGAGTGTTTCGAGGTCGACGTCCTGGTGGCAGGGAATCTCCACGAGGCTTCGGCGCAGCCGGGCCACCTCGGGGAAACGGGAGACATCACAGGCCGGGTGACCCTCACGCCAGAAATCGACGGCCTCGATCCCCCGGCCCACGAGCTCTTCCATGAAAGCGCGGTTGTCAAAGACGAGCATCGGATAACACAGCGGCACCACGCCGGGTGGAAGCTCGTCGAAGAGAGGCGGCGACACATCGCGGAGACGCTCGAGCAGGTAGAGGTAGTTACGGCGTCGGCGTTCGATGATCCCTGGCACATCCTGGCCCCCGAGCAGATGCTCGGTGAAGCGGCTCATCCCAAGATGCGCATGATCACGATTGAAGAACTGCGTGCCGGCCAGAACGGGTTTCACCTTCGAGGCTTTGAGCGCGCCGTGGCCCAGGCCCAGGACCAGGGCTCGCAGGCCTCGTCCGACTCTGCCGCCCCGGAGCGCGACGTTGCGCAGCGTCGAGGAGGTCACGGCCGCGACACTCGAGGCGAGGGGCGGGCGCGGACCCTTCTGTGCCATCCCTCTCTCCCCTTCCGGATGGACGAGCAGTCCGCCATCGGGAACGGCGAGGACCTTGTAGAGACAGAAGATCGACACGTCGCCGGTAACGCCGAGGGGGAGGTCGCCGTCGGCAGAGAAGAGGGCCAGAGCACAGTCCTCGATGAGGGGAAGGCGGTGCTTCACCGCGAGCGCTTTCATGGCGCGAACCGGACCCGGGAAGCCGAGGAAGTGCGTGAGGTAAAGCGCTTTCGTTTCCGGTCCGATGAGACGTTCGACTTCCTCGAGGTCGATCTCGAACCTCGGTCCGACTGCATAAAACCGCAGCCGGGCGCCCGCGTCGAGGAGAGCTTCGATCTCGACCCCGTGATGGTAGGCCGGAACCACCACCTCGCCCTCGTCGAGTCCGAGGGCCAAAGCCGCGTGCCATATCGCGTTTCGCGCGAAGTAGAAAGGACGAGCCGAGGGCGCCTTGAAGGGATGGCGGGCCGCGAGCGACCCGCGCCGCAACCCCAGCAGCATCTCCGGCTGGATGGTGGGAAACGCGGGCACGAAGATCTGGGGCGCGCTCATTCCGCCGCTCCCATCTTCTCGACGCCTTGAAGGACGCGCCGGGCCGCGGGCAGCCAGCCGAACTTCGCCCTGCGCAGCGCGCGTCCGAGGAGCGTGTCGCGAAAGATGAAGAGCCAGTGGTTCGGCCGCACGCTCGAGCTCCATTTGTTCTTCCACTCGGCCTCGGCGCCCAGAAAGTCGTACCCGCGCAATCCGCGCGAGATGCCGTCCTTGATCACCTCTTCCACCAGCACGAGGCCCGGACTCGCGCCCCGAAGCGCTTCGTCGTAGGCGAGCTTCGGCACTGAGTAGATGCCGTCGTGCACCAGGCCAAAGTGAAACGCGATGGGCCGGCCGTCGAGGCGCAGAAAGAAGAGCGACAGGTAGCCGTGAAGAGCCGCGGCCTTCGCGACATCGGTGTAGAAATCGCGCGTTCGCTTGTCCTGCGCGATCGCGGTGCCCCGCCTTCCCTTCCAACCGCTGCGCTCGAGTGCCAGGCCTTCGTCGAGTCGCTCGATCAGGCCCTCGCGGCTGGTGACACGTTCCAGGGTCAGGACTCCGGCTTTCTCGAGTTGCCGGCGACGACGGCGGAGGTTCGCCCGAAACGCCGGACTCTTGGTCGCGAGCAGTTCCTCGTAAGTGGAGGGAAAGGCGAGATACGGGCTGCGCTCTCCCTCCCAGGCCCCCACCGGAAGCCCCAGCTCCTCGGCCGCGCGGTACATCTGCCAGGCCGCGCCCCCTTCGTGCACATCGATGATCCGCAGGAGGTCCCAGCCCGGCCTTTGGACCAGATAGTCGAGGAAGGCGCGGCCGGCGTTCCGCGGGTCCAGGGCGATGAGGTCGAACCTTGAGGAGTGCGTGTTGGCCGCGGCCACCAGCTGTCGGGCGGGCAGGCCGCAGACAAAGCCCCGCTCCAGGACCAGTGGAAGGGCGGCGACGAGGTTCCCGCCCTGGTCTCGTGCAATCAGGATCGCGAGCCGCGAGGCGGGTGCGAAGTTGAAGAGCCAGGCTCGTATGCACTCGTGGCGGAGGAACGGCAAGGCGACGCTGGCTTCGACGAGCGCGTTCCACTCGGATTCGAGGGCCAGGAAGGCGACCATCGAGCCCAGTTCTTCCACCTCGAGGCGATCTTCCAGGCGCGCGCGCGGCGTTGCCGACATTTCTGCCTCGGATCTCATGCGCTCCCGACGACGCACAGGATCTTGATGCTCACGCCGAAACCCCGGCGCGCGCCGCCTTGACGCGCAAAGCGATCCGAAGGCTCTGGGCCGCCTTCTTCTCCCACGTCTCATCGAGCATCCCCACGCTTCGCTCTTCGCGAAGCGCTGGCGAATCGCCGCGCATCGCCCTCTCGCACGCGACGACGAAGGCGTCCTTTCCGTAGACCAGATGACACGAACCGGGGTAGGCCGCCGCCTCGGGAATACCGATCGCCACCACGGGAAGGCCGGCGCTCAGGTACTCGCGCAGCTTGACCGGATTGATGTTCCGGGTCAGTTCGTTCGTGACGAAGGGACAGATCGCGACGTCGAAACCCTTGGCGTAGCGCGGCAGATCGGCATAGGGGCGGCGGCCCAGCAGATGAATGTTCGGAAGACGCGCGAGGCGCGACACATCGACCGCTGCCCTGCCCACAAGAACCACCGACCAGGAAGGCCGCTGCTCCGCGATGTAGGCCACGAGGTCCAGGTCGATCCAGTTCTCGATGAGGCCGAAGAAGCCCACGATCGGCCGGCTGAGGCCCACCAGTTCGTCCGCGATCCGGGTGTCCTTGTCGAGCGCCGAGGCGAAATGGGCGTGGTCGACGCCGTGGGACGCAAGGTGGGTCTCCTTGTTGTAGACCCTCTTTCGCTCGAGCAGCGGATTCGATGTGGCGAACACGACATCCGCCTTGCCGCAGAGCGCTTTCTCCATCACCGCCACCGGCTCGTTCCCAAGGTGCGAGAACCCGGACCACTCGTCGGTGCAGTAGTAGACGGAGAGGGACTCTCCCATGGCGCCGACAAAGTCCGCGGTCGTGGGCAGGAAGGTCCAGAGCTGGAAATCATGCATACCCAGAGAGCGCCGCACCATCCCCACCGTGAGTTTGAGGATCGACGCGTTGATCCGGGCAGCTGCTTTCGAGTACGGAAACGGAAGGACGAGCGGTGTGTAGACCCACAGATTCGGCTCCACCTCTTGAGCCCCCTTCATGAACCCGAGCACCTTCGAACCCATCTTGCGAAGGTCCCGGGCACTTCCGAAGTTGGGACGGCGCGCGCCCACCGAGTTCAGCCACAACACCCGGTGGTGACGGCTCAACGCCCGCATCACATGATTGCAGCTCGTCGGATCTTCGCTCCAATCCTTGGCGAAGCAGACGATGTTTTCGCGGGTCGTGGTGTGCATCGGGCTCAGGCCGCCTTCATGACCGAGGACGCGCTCTCCCGGTCGACGAACACGCGATGCCAGATCTCGAGATTGACGAGAAGCCACAGGCGCTCGCCATGGTCGACCGCACCGGTGCGATGCTCCTCGACGAGGCGCGCGATCGCCTTCGGCTGAAACAGGCCCCGTCCGCTCGCCCGGGGCGAGAGGACGAACTCGCGAACCACGGAGAAGAAAGGCCCGGCGAGCCAGGGTCCGAGAGGAACCGGGAAACCCATCTTCGGGCGCGCCAGAATTTCCTTCGGAACGATATCTTTGAGGGCGTCGCGCAGAATCGCTTTCGTGGTGAAGCCCCGGAGCTTGGCCGAAGAAGGCAACGCGGCGACGTGCTCGACAAGCTCGTGGTCGAGAAAAGGCACGCGGCTCTCGATCGAGGCGGCCATGCTCATCGTGTCCTGCTTCATCAGGAGCCGACCCAGGTAGGTCTGAAGGTCCGCCCGGCTCATGCGATCGAGGGGCGTACCTGAAGCTTCGTCGTAGCAGCGCATTTCCTCACCGTGGGCATCCCCCGAACTCCCGAGCATCTGCGGGTCGACCAGACGTTCCCGGCGCGAGGAATCGAACACCGCGAAGTTTTCGCAGAACAAAGACCTCATGCCGGGCGGCTGGCCGAGGAAACTCCGCTCGAGGTAGCGGCCGGCCTGGCGCGGAAGGCGCTTCACCAGTCCGCGCACGCCGCGGCGGGCGGCCTGGGGAAGCATCGACGCATAGGCCCGCCCGAGCCTTTCGTTCCAGGCGGTGACGCGATAACGGTTGTAGCCGAGGAATAGCTCGTCCGCGCCCTCGCCGGTGAGCACCACCTTGACGTGATCGCGGGCATGCCGTGAAAGGAAGTACAAGGGCACGCTCGAGGCGAACGCCATCGGTTCGTCTTCATGCCAGATCAAGCGAGGCAGTTCGGCGAAGAACTGGTCCGCGGAAACGACCATCTCGTGGTGAATAGATCCCGCACGTTCGGCGGCGAGCCGCGCATAGGCGAGCTCATCGGCCTCCCGTTCGGCGAAACCCACCGCGAAGGTGCGGACCGGCTCCCGCATGAGAGGAGCCATGAGGCCGAGGATGCCGCTCGAGTCGATGCCCCCGGACAGGAAGAGCCCAAGGGGAACATCACTCATCAGATGGCTCTTCACGGCTTCGCGCAACCGAAGCGCAAGAACCTCCGCCCGCTCGGCCGGCGGAGAGTGAGTGTCTTCGGACACCGGTGGAATGGACCAGTATCGCCGCTCGGCGAAGCCATCCTCGCGCGACCACGTGAGGGTCCTTCCCGGCTCCAGCCGCTTGACCCCTTCGAAGAGGGTCGATGCTCCCGACACGAACCGCGTGGCCAGGTACTCGCTCAGCGCGCGATCGTTCAGTCGCGCCTGGTGCCCGGCTTCGAGGAGCGCCTTCACTTCGGAAGCGAACACCAGCTCCTGGTCGCTGATCGCGTAATAGAGCGGCTTGATTCCCAGGCGGTCCCGGGCGAGGAGCAACCGCTCTCGCTTTTCATCCCAGATCGCGAAAGCGAACATTCCGGAGAGCCGCTCGACACAGCGCTCCCCCATCTCTTCATAGAGGTGAAGGATGGTCTCGGTATCGCTGCGGGTCTTGTAGCGGTGGCCGCGAGCCTCGAGGCCGGGGCGGAGCGAGGCATGGTTGTAGATCTCTCCGTTGAAGGTGATCCACAGCGTGCCGTCCTCGTTGCACATCGGCTGCTGTCCGCCTTCGAGGTCCACGATCGCGAGACGGCGGTGGCCGAGGCCGATGGGCTCCTTGATGTGGAGGCCCTCTCCGTCCGGTCCTCTATGGCGCAGGACATCGCGCATGCGGGTCAGCCGCTCCGCGTCCACTCTTGGAGCAGATGGATGGAGGCGAAGGATCCCCACGATGCCGCACATGGCTATCTCTTGACGCCCATGAAGATGAGCTGCGGGCTGGTGAAACGATTCTCGGCGCCCCGATCTCCGAGGCACGTCCGGAAGACCACGTTCAAGAGACTCTGGGCCTTCATGCACAGACGCAGCAGAGGGGCGAGGCGAGAGCCTTCCTTCACATTGAAGAGATAGAAGCTGAACGTCCCGACGTAGGCGCAGACGAGGGGCCTCACCCGGGTGGTGTCGAAGAGCTGGAGGAACGACACTTTCGACATGATCGAAAGGTTGTGCATGGGAATGAGTTCGGGGTGGAAGAGACGCGTCAGCGTGTGGTTGACGCCTCGAAGATTCGGGATCGTCACGACCAGGAGTCCTCCCGGCTTGAGAAGATCGATGTGGCGGTCGACCACGGACGCTGGCTCCTCGAAGTGCTCGATGAAGCCGCGGGACACGACCACGTCAAAGCGCTCTTGGTTCTGCTCCTGGCACTCCTCGGAGAAGAAGTCCATGGCCAGGACGTTCCCCGGGTCAAGACCGCGGCTCGCGAAGAGAAGCCGGTTCACCTCAACACCCGCGGGCGAGTATTCGATGCCGTAAGGCACCAGGCCGAAGGTCTCGCTCAGTTTCACCAGATGGTCGCCCGGAGCGCTTCCGATCTCCACCACGCTCGCCCCGGGAAGCGGCATGTGACGCCGGTAGAGAAGGTCCCAGATCTGATGGTCGTCGTAACTCGACATGTATTCGACGAAGCGACTTCCAACCAGCCGCTTCAGGGCGCGGCGTGCCCAGCCCTTCTCCGCTTCGGGAGTCTTGCGGACATCGGCCCTCTCGAAGGCATGCACCGCATCCCAGTGCTCGCGTCGGGTGAGGCGGGTCAGGCTTTCCATGTCGGAGGTCCTTCGAGGGCGAACGCGTCGTGGTCGAAGTGGATGACCGCGTTCGTGTCCTCGAAAAAGAGGCCCACCGGCGCCCTGCCGTCGCCTCCGACCGGGCGGACGCGCGGCGGCTCCGCCCCCGCGTCTTCGACCGGGAACAGCAGCGTGAGCATCCGGATGGACGCGCACGCCGCTACGCTGAAGACGAGCAAGGGCGCGGGAGAGCGCTGGCCGTAGTTGGCCGAGATCCATCCGGCGATGGGTTGAAGCGAACCGGATTCAATCCTGGTCTCGATCGCTGCGTTGGCGAAGGTCCTGATCAGGAGTCCGCGGCCTCGTGATCCCCTGGCGCGTACCCAACCATCCGGAGTCCGGCCCACGGGGAGTGCGGCGAACTGAAAACTCTGCTCGAAACGGTGCTCCGCCGAACCCACGAGATCATCCACGATGACCCAGTAGCCCGGGGACTTCACGAACACCACTCGCCGTCGGTGAGTGACCGGATCCGCCAGGCGCGTATAGGCGTCGTGACTCGCATCGGCGAAATCGAAGTCGGGGTTGGGTTCAATTCGGGCCAGGGGTGCTTCGGGGCGCTCTTGCCAGCTGAAGGGCCCCGTGGGCTCGGCCTGGCCGAGGCCATCCACGGTGACGGTGGAGTGCGCGGCGGTGCCGCGGAAATGCCGGCGGAAGGCGGGATCGGCGGCGTAAACGCAAGTGCCGGGGTCGACGATGAACGGTTCGCCGAACGGGCTGACCACCACGCTCAGAAGATCGGCGTGACCGTGCGCTCCGCTCATGGGACACCCAAGCGGTCCCACATCAAACACGAGGTGATGGGCGGTGCGCTGCCAGCCCGAACGCATCACCACGTAGCCGCCAGGAAACGCGCGCGAGGTCAGAGATGGAGGTGCGGCTCCCGTGGCTTCGAACACCGCGATCGCGGCAGGACCGAGCAGCCACAGGGCCTCGGGTTGAACCGACTCGGCCGCCCAGGCGAAGTCGGGGCGGCCAAAGAATGCCGCGGCCACGGAAAAGACGCCGCGCGCGTCGTCGGGCTCACGGCGCACGAGAGGAAGCAGGGACCCGCCATCCTGATCGCCGATCGAGGGGACGCCACCATCGGGCCGACGCAGCGCCAGGATGACATCGAGCATTCGTTGGACGCTCTTGGCAATGTCCGCGGGCACCGGCACATGATTCCGCGCGGCCAGAATCAGGTAGTGCAGGTAGATCTCGATCGTGTAGATCTGATACGCGGTGGCCTGCTCGAAGTACACGCCATCGGGGAGGACCTGGTGGTGGATCTGTTCATCCAGAATGCCCTGGCCGAGAGTTCGCCAGCGCGCGGCCAGCCGGTTGTCCGGAAAGAGCGTGCCCGCGTAGAAGAGACCGAGCGCCTCGACGGTCAGATGGGTGTTGGGTGATGAATGGCGGGAGAGGTACCGCTCGATGTGGGCCGCGTGGGTCTCGATCGCTCCGGTCATTTCCCAGAACAGGTCCGGGGTGAGATGCGGAGACAATCGAAACAGCGACAGGGCAAAGCTCCACGAGACGATCCGGAACGCCGCCTCCAGAGAGCTGACCCAGTTGATCCCGAAGCCGGTCCGGTTGTCGCGGATCCAGGACCGGACGAGGCTCGCGAAGGCGAAGGCGTTCCTTTCATCTCCGCTGGCCCGGTAAGCCAGACCAAGAGTCACGAGAAACTGCAGCCGGTTCAGCTCCCACACCACCTTGCTGTCTCCCACCACCGCGGAGTCGAGGGCGTTGATCGACGTCCAGTGAACGAGCGGAGACGTCTGCCCCGAGATCGGATCCAGCCTCCAGTTGATGGGATCCCCGAAGAAGAGCCCCTTGTAGCCGAGCAGATCAAAGCGCCCGGCTCGAACACTCTCGGCCGAGGCAAGCACACCCGCTTGCGCCTTCGGCGAGAGACTTTCGAAAAGCCCCGGACTCTGAGGATCGGCGACACCCGCGAAAAACCGTTCCGGGCCCGTGACCTGAAAGTACTCAAGGGACTGCCGGGCCGCGAAGTCATGATCGCCTGCCGCCGACCGACGGGCGCGACGACGCGACTGGGGCGTGCTCAAGGCGTTTCGCTCGAACCACATCGAGGCCTTCTGCCGGCTGCGGTCTGCGACCTCGCCGAGGCCCATCTTGAGAAGCCGGGTCAACATCGCCGTTCCTCCGCGAGGGCCGCAGGGGATGGCGCGTTCAACCGGACATCGGCGCCTCGCCCCGAGTGCATCTCCCTCCACTGATCGCGCACCCGGCTCCATGAATGAGCGAGCGCCACCTTCTGACCTCCGCGCGCGATTCGGCGCGCCAGGGCCGGGTCGCGCAGAAGCGATATCGCTGCTTCGGCCATCGCCTGAGCGTCTGAAAGAGGCACGATCAGACCGGACTCGCCGTGGCGCACCATCGTGGCGATGCCCCCCGCCGCGGTGGTCACCACCGGAAGGCCCGACGCGAAGGCCTCGAGAACGGAGAGCGGCTGGTTGTCCACGAGGGGGGCATTGAGAAACACATCGGCGCCATCGCACAGCGCGGGTACCCGCGCGGGCCGCACGCGACCCACAAACGTGATGCCGGCGGTGCCTCTGGCCAGTTGGCGGAGGCGAGCTTCCTCACTGCCCGATCCCGTGATGACGAGGGTCGCTTCAGGGTACTCACTCTTCACGAGGGCGAAGGCGCGGACCACCACGTCGACGCCGTAGTTGGGTTCGAGCATGCGGGTCGAGAGGAACCTCGGTTGCAGGGCGTCGCGTTCCCGGTACACGAAGAGAGCGGTATCAACGACGTTCGGCACAACGTGGGCCCGGTAGCCGTGCTCCTCGAAGACCTGGCGAAGGTACTCAGACGGCACGACGATCCGGTGGGCGAGGCCCAGCCAGGGGTGGACCAGACCCCGCCAGCGCTTGAGGTGATCGGCCGCCTCCCCGCTGTGATAGTTGAGGACAACACGTTTACCGAGAATGCGCGCCACCAGCATCGCGGGCACGGGGGCCAGAAGGAAAGACCAGTACGACGCGGAGAAGACGTGCACCACGTCGGCCTTGAGGAGACGCGTCAGGCCGCCCGCGTAGAGAGCCTGGTTGAGGATCGTGCGCGCCACCGGCACGGCGCGCAGGAAGCCGAGCCTGCGGGGAAATCGCGGGTTCGTGGCGACGAAAAGAACTTCGTTCCCTTCGAGGCGACAGTTGGAAACGAGCGCAGCGGCCTGCACGGCTTGTCCTCCCGGCACGTCGAGGCTCGGCGCCACGATCGCGAGCGTGGCCCGCGGCGGTGCGAGCGGCGGGACTCCGTGGGTGTCGAGGCACGGGCGGGACCGATCGAAGATCCCGTTCAGATGCCCGCTCAGGACGTCCTCCGAAAAGCCTCCGAAAACACCCTCGGTCGAACCCTCCCAGAAGACGCGGCGCGCCTGGGTCAGCATCGGGTGATCCGGGTCCTGGTGTTTGCATCCGGTGTAGGCGAAGCGATAACCGGCGGCCGCGACCGCCTGCACCGCCGCGTGGTCGAAGCAACCGTCCGGATAGACGAAGTGCGAGACGCGGACACCCAGCCTCGCCTCGATCTCCGCACGGGAGGTCGCGGTCTCCTCGATCGCGCGGGCGGGCGTCTCGCGGGGCAGCAGCGCATGGGTCCGGGTATGGGAGCCGACGATGAGGCCGAGTCGCGACATGCGGATGAGGTCGTCCCATGAAAGGGAGCGCGGCGAACTCTCTCCCTTTCCGAACTCAGCTTCGAGGGCGGCGCTGAGCCTCGAAAGGGTCTGCCGGTCGTACGTGCGCAGCAGCAGACGAGTGGCCGCGAAGGCCTGGTCGGGGAGGCCCGCGAGCGGAGGATTCTCCCCGGCAAGCAGGGCGACGACGCGCTTCGAACCGCCGGCGCGGATCGCGCGATCGAGGACCGAGTAGACGCGGTCGTGAAGAAAGGCCTCGCCCTCGTGCAGGAGCGTGGTCACCACGAACACCGCGGCGGGTATTCCCATGGACTGAAGCAGGGGAAAAGCGTTCTCCGCGAAGTCCTTGTACCCATCGTCGAAAGTGAGGGCCGCGAACCCCGATGCGGCGCCCGTTTCCACGCGAGCCCCCATTTCGTCGAGTGAAATGATCTTGTGTCTCCGAGCGATGAACTCGAGATGACGACGAAGCGTCGAAACTCTGATGCCCAGGCTCGGCACGCCCCGCGTCGGGATGGTCACGTCGTCGGGGAGAACGCGGTGGTACCCGAGGATCAGGGGTTCTCTCGCGATTCCCCCCACTCGGCCTATCCAGCGATCGGCGCCGGTCCGCGCGAGGCCGTGAGCGATGGCGGATCTAACCAGGCGGCGCATCACCGAGCCCCTCCTCGTCGGTGAGCGGCGATGCGCGAGACCAGTCCCTTTGGAAGCCGGCGCGCCAGGCGGTGGACGGAATCCCCGGCGGAGGCGCCAGCCCTCGCGAGATAGCCGAGGGGGCCCCTCGGGAAAACGCTCAACCGGCACAGGCGGCGCGCCTGCTTCGCCCAGTGGAGCTTGTACGACTCCTCACCGTGGAGGAGATCAAATTCGGCAGCCCCTTCTTCAATGGCGCTCCGGATCGCGAGGCCCATGGTCACGAGGCCCACACTGAGTTTCGAGAAGCGAGGGTCGAAGCCCGATTGATAGAAGGAGAAGACGCGGCCATACCGGAAGCCATAAAGCGCCGCGGCCGGCGAGTCCTTCAGCCACAAGACGTAGAACCGAAGCCAGCCACGCTCCAGGGCGAGACGCGACCACTCATCGTGGAACTCGGGGATTCCCTCGCCCGAAAGACCGTCGGAGCCGCCCCGTTCCCTCCATCGCAGCCGGTGCAGCTCGAACAACACCGGAAGCAGTTCGCGTCGCCTCGCCTCTGAGGCGACGGGTTCGAATCTCATCGCGTGCGCCGTCTCGAGCTTGCGGAGTTTTCTCTGGAAGTTATAGCGATGCTCGGAGCCGAGGCTCCCGAGATAGGCATCGAAGGTGGCCCCGGCGAGGTCGATGTAAGGACACCGGTGCGTCCGCTTCGCCCGGACAAGACCGCCGCGGAGTCGAAGCTCGCGGGCCAGGGCGCGTCCCGCGCTCGACCGGATCCGCATCTGGGCGAGGTCGAGCTGCGCGCCCGTCTCAAGAAGGTGGGCCGACAGTTTCGGAATGGCCTCGGCCGCAGCGCCGTGCCTTACGAGAATATCGAGATAGTCGGATCCCACGCGGCCGGTGCCCATGAAGGAGAGTCGCAACGCGCCGAGAAGACTCTTCCCCCGGGATACGAATGGGGCGATGGCGAGGATCTGGGATCCTCGACGGACCGTGATGACGTGGAGCTTCGTTCCGGCGGAGAGATGCGCGCACCAGGTGTGCAGCCACTCCCAGGTCAGGAACACCGTGTCCGAAGGGCTCGATTCGAGCAGCTCGTTCCAGGGATCGCGGAGTCCGGCGAAGAGCGCAGGGTCGTCCATGGTCTCCACGCGAAGCGCAGCCGCCGCCGCGGTGACGAACACCGGAAGCGTGGCCGGCGGGGACGGGAACCTCAGGAGTTCGGCGCTCATCGCCATTCCTCCTCGGAAAGAGGGGGACGGGCCAGCGGTGAAGCCGGGGAGCGCCGCTCGGCAGAGGGGCGGAGCAGGCGCTGGTAGAGCTTCTCGGTTTGGTCCACGGCGGCCTCGAGAGAAAATCGCTCGCTCACCAGCTTCTGGCCGGCCCGGCCCATCGCCTCGCGGCGGCCTGGGTCCGCCATCAGCGATCCGATCGCCTCGGCGAGCGCAGGAGCGTCCCGCGCGGGAACGAGCAAACCGCTCACGCCATGCTCGATCATCTCGGGGTTGCCTCCGACCCGGGTGGCCACCACGGGCACTCCGGCGGCCATGCCTTCAAGGATCACGTTTGAGAGGCCCTCGGCAAGCGAAGGCAGGACGAGGACACTCACCTCCCCCAGGAGTTCGGGAATGTCGGTTCTGAAGCCGGTGAAGAACACTCGTGCGCCGAGACCAAGGGCTTCGGTTCTGCTCTCGAGTTCGTCGCGATACGCGCGCGAAATGCTGTCGCCCACGATGAGGAAACGCGCATCCTCGAACCGCAGACGCAACAGGGCGGCGGCTTCGAGGAAGAACTCGAGACCCTTGAGCGGGTTGAGTCGCGCGAAGACCGCGATGATGGGCGCATCGTCCGGGATGCCGAGGAGCGCCCGCACGACACCGCTAGTCTGCGAATCCTTGAACCGGGCGACCTCGATTCCGTTTCGAATCACGGTGATCCGGGCAGGGTCGTAACCCTGCTTTACCAGAGCCGTCCTGACCGCGAGCGCGTTCACGAGCACGTGGTGCGCCGCGCGGCACGCCCACTTCTGCATCGCCTTTTGCAGCCAGGTCAGGTGATCGCCGGTGTCGCGGATCGAGGCGATGACGAGGGGCGCTCCGGAGAAGCGGGCCGCGGGAATCGCGAAGACGTTCGCGTAGAAGCCGAAGGAGTGAACGACGCGAATCCGATGGGCGCGGATGTAGCGGATCAGGCGCCACTGCTGCCACAAGGTTCTCGGACTCGGCAGGGTTTTTATGGGGTACTCGGACAGAGACACCGCGGAGGCATCGATCTCCGTGAGCAAGGGGCCGGCGAGGCGAAAACAACCAAGGTGCACTTCGAAGCGGCTGCGGTCGTGATTCCGCACGAGATTCAGCACCTGGCGCTCCGTCCCTCCGATGAGGAAGTTGGTGAGGAAGGTGAGCACGGGGACGCGCTCCCCGGGCGGCGCGGGCGCACTCATGCCGGCACCCGTGCGTTTCTTTCGTTCACGACTTTCGCGGCCACGGCCAGGCCGGCGATGAAATAGAAATAGAACTCGTAGGCGGCCGGGTGGAAGAAGGCGGCCACCGCGAAGGCCAGAAGGCTGATCTCGATGCCTTCCGAGAGCTGCGCCACCTCACGGTTGAGGCTCTTTGTCGCCGCGCGCACGCTGCGCCAGCTCGAGGCCATGAGCAGGAGGAAAAGAGCGAGCCCGGGCAGGCCGAGATCCACCGCGTATTCGAGATAGACGTTGTGCACGCGCCGCCATGTGGCGCCCACCGAGTCGTTCAGGACCAGGATGTTCATCCCGAGCCCGGCGCCCAGGAATGGGTTGTCGACCGCGTGTTCCATCGCGGCGACCGTGCCCGTCCAGCGCGCCTGCGCCGAACCGGTGACATCGGCCTCGAGGCTGCCCATCGTGAGGATGCGGTCGGTGTACGAGGCGGGAAGGAAAGGCAGGGCCAGAAGCGCTGCGCACAGCCCGGCAAAGACGAGGCCACGGCTCGGGCGGCGCACGAGCCGCACCCCAAACACGAGGCCTGTGGTCGCCAGAGTCAGGAACCCCGCCCGCGAGAAGGTGAGGACGATGGCGCATGCCTGGATGAGGATCGCTCCGGCGAGGAGGACTCGCGCCAGGGGCCCGGATGACAGGAGGAGCAGGGCTACGGTCATCGGAAGGATCAGATTGATCATCAACGCGAGGTCGTTGGGGTTCCGGGTGAGGCCGGCGTTGTAGCCCAGGATCCGGATATCCCGCGTAGGTGCGAATACTCCGGAGAGATAGTTCCATATCCCGACACGACCCAGAGTCACCGTGAGCGTGGTCAACACCGTAGTCATGGTCCTCAGCCTGGGCAGCGTGTCTATCAGGTTGGCGATCAGCCAGAAGAAGGCGAGTGACTTGATGAAAAGGTCGAGCAGGAGCGCCAGGCTCCCTCCCGGCCACTGGGAGAAAGGCATGCCGAGCACCGACCAGAGAAGGATCAATCCTGCCAGTGTCATCTCCCGGCCCGGCCGGGCCAGAGGCAGGCCGAGGGCCCATCGATCCCGCACGTGGGCGACGATGGCGATCACACCGGCGAGGAACACGATCCGAAGCGTGCCCAGCACTGGAAAGAGGTTCTGCGGCGCAAGGAGCAGGAAACAGGTGAACGCGATCAGGGCGCGATAGGCGAGCGGGCTCGCAGAAGGGCCGGATGGATCGCCGGATCGGATCGTGGCCGGAAAGGCCTCGGTTCGACTCAGCGGCCGCCACCAATCCGCCGCCGCTGCAAAGGCGGGTTTAGAGGCGCCCTGAATCGTCACGCGACATCCCGGGAGGAGGTGGTTCGCCCCTTGGCTCGTTGTTCGTCGATCGAAGTCACCTCGGCGCCCCACGACGACGACGGGCCGACCGTGAGGGCCTGCGGCGGCGTCTCCAGGCGGAGCCCGGCGCGCCTTCTTCTTGGATGCTCGTCCCCGAAATAGATGGGCAGCAGCTGAGCGCCCGGCTCATCCGCGAGGGTCGCGGGCTTGCTGCCGGTGATCACGACCTTCACGGTCTCGAAGAGGACGCGCAGGTCCATGGCGAGGGAGAGATGCCTGATGTAGTGCAGGTCGTAGCGCATCTTCTCCGTCTCTTCCGCGAGGTTGTTCGCATAGCCGTATCGGATCTGCGCCCAGCCCGTGACGCCGGGCCGCACCGAACAACGCAGGCCGTAGTAGGGAATGTTCTCGGTGAAAAGCGCGACGTTCGAGACGGGGTGAGGCCGCGGACCCACCAGATTCATGTCGCCTTTGAGGATGTTCACGAACTGCGGCAGTTCATCGATGCGGAACCGGCGCAGCCAGTGCCCCACGCGGGTGGTGCGGTGGTGGTTGTCGGCGGCCCATTCGGAAAGCGCCCCGCCCATCGACATCGTCCGAAACTTGATCAGGCGGAAGGGACGGCCGCCGAGGCCCACACGCTCGTGGAGGAAGAAGACCGGTCCTTCCGAGTCCATCTTGATGAGGAGGGCCACGGGCAGGAGGAACGGAAGCAGGACGATGATTCCAGCGAGCGCCACCACAAAGCTCAGCACCCGCGCGAGGAACAAGGTCAGCCACGAGGCTTCCGATTCGTTCGCGAAAAGAATGGCTCGAGGCTCGGCGTATTCGATGGCAATTTTTCCGGTCAGGCGCTCATAGACGGCGACGCCGTCCTCGATCGGAGTGCTTCGGGAACGGGGCTTCAGGAGCTCACCCACCACGAAGGGGTCCTGCCGTTCACAGGTGGCGCACACGATCAGGTCGGGCTCGAACCCCTCGATGATCCGACCGAGGTGTTCCACGGCGCCAAGACGCAGCGTAGGCAGATCCGGCTTGAATTCGCCGGCGCCGTCCTCGACGACGCCCACCACCACGTCCCGAAGGTCCGGGGTGGCGAGCATCTCGGAAACGATCTTGCCCGCAAGCTCGGTGGTGCCGACGACGAGGACGCGGCGGCTGAAGGGATGAACCGCGAACAGGTGATGGAGCAGCGCCCGCAAGGGCAGGATCGCGAGGCCCGCGATCACCACGGTTTCCGCAAGGAAGCGCCAGGAGGTTCGAAAGTCCGGCACGAGGGAGAGGAGGGCGGCGAGACCGAACATCAAGGCAAGGGCGCCCGGCCATCGCGAGAGGAACTGGCGGAACCTCCGCACCTTTCGCAGGTCATAGAGGTCGGCGAAGTGAAAAGCGAAGAGGCCGGACAAAGCGATGAGCCCGGCGTGCAGCGTCGCCCCCGGGTCGAAGCCCAAGGGCAGCCCCGCGCCGCCCACGAGCCGGACCCAGGCGACGAGGAACAGGGTCGCCCCTTCCAGGAGAGCCAGGGTCAACGGCACAACCACCGACCTTTCCCGATGAAGGAGTTCATGGGAATCATCTTCGGTCCGTGCCGCCGAGGATCGAGGGCGCCCGGCGGGGCGACGACCCTTCCCCGTAGCTGTAGTACGAGCGGTATTGCCCGGAGAGGGGAAGATCGTCGCCGTTGTAGACGAGGCCCACGACCTTGTCGGCATCCATGGACGAAAGCGCCTCATCGAGAAGGCCGCGCGGAGTCACATGCGCGGTCACCACCAGGAAGATTCCGTCCACCCAGTCGCTCAGGGCCCGAAGGTCGGCCACCGGCACCACCGGCGGGGTGTCGAGGAGCACGTAGTCGAACTGCTCACGAGCCTCCGCGAGGATTTCGCCCATGCGCGCCGAGCGCAGCGCCTCATAAGGCATCGGCGGATAGGCGCCGGCGGGCAGAAGGGCGAAGTTCAAACCCACCCGGCGTCGCGTCACTGACGTGAGCCGGCACATGGAGTCGGAGATGGCTCCCGAAAGGCCCGGACCCGCGGATCTCCCCAGGCCAAGCTGGTCGGCAAGACAACCACGGCGCAGATCCGCATCGATGAGAAGCACCCGGGACTCGGAAGCCTGGGCGAGGGTCGCCGCGAGGTTGATGCTCGTCGTGGTCTTGCCGTCGCCCGCCACCGGGCTCGAAACCGCGATCACGCGCTTGCCGAGCTTCCCGAGTTGCTGGACGATGTGGCTCAAGACGCGGTACTGCTCGGTCGCGTAGGTCTGAGGCATCCTCTGAGCCTGTGCGGCCGTGGCCTCCTTCCGAGCGGCGCGGGCCGCGGGCAGGGTCACCCGGACATCCGGAATGGTGCTCATGAGCGGCTCCTTGGAGCGAGCAGAGCGACAACGCCTTCGTTGTCGTGGGCGAGCATCCTTGACGCGTTGACGGTCAGAAAGACGCCGATCACCAGGCCGAGCGTCATCAGAGCCGCGCGTCGTCTGGAGCGGCTTCGTTCTTCACCGGAATCGTTCGGCATGCGCGGAATCCGCACGAGGACCGGAACGCGGGTGTGGCGGGCCAGATCCTCCGCGGAGTGGAAGGAGGTGTCGAACCTCTCGGCCCCCGCGACCGCGATGACGGCGAGGGCGAGAGCCGCGATCAGCCCGAATATGGCGAGGCGAAGACGGTCGGGGGCGAGGGCGTCGGTGGGAGTGATCGCGGGATCGAGCAGACGGAGCCTTTGTCCCTGGGGTCCGTCTTCACGAGCCTCGGCGAGCTGCGCTTCTTCATATCGCTTCAGCAAAGAGTCGTAGAAATCGCGCGTGGTGACGTAGTCGCGGGAGAGGATCTGATACTCCTGCTCACGGAACGGCGCCCCGGCGGCGCGCCGCTCGAGCATGGCGATCTCGCTCCGGAGCCGCGTCTCTTCACCCTGCTGTGCGCGGATCTCCCGATTGAGCTGTTCGAGCTGCGGCAGGGCGCGATCGACCACCGGTTTTTGCGCGACCACGAGGGCGAGACTCTCGACTTCGCTCTTCTTCGCGATCACATCCGGATACTTCTCGCTGAACTTTGTTCGCAGGGCCGCAAGCTCCTGGGTGAGGCGGGCGAGCCGCAACCGATCCGGATCCGTGATCTCGGCTGCGCCTGGCTCCCCCGACTCGCGAAGCAGCGCCGCGCGACGGTCCGCGGCCGCGGTGCGCATCTCGGTCACCCTCTGCAGTTGCCCACTCAGGCGCTCGATCGCGATGAGGCCCGCGTCCGCCTGTTGAGGCAACTCTCCGGCGTGGCTCCTCTTGAACTCGGCGATCTTCGCCTCCTGCGGGGCCAGCCGCTTCTTGACCTCTTCGAGCTGGGTGCGCAGGACGGCGGCGGCGCCGCTGGTCTGACGGTCGCGCAGATGCGCATCCTCCTCGAGGTAGGAGTTGGTGAGCGCGTTCGCAACCTCAGTGACTTTCACCGGATCACGACCCCGGTAGCCGAGGGAGAACGCGATCGTGCCCCGGCCGGTTGCCTGGTCGGAGCCCGACACATCGATCCGAACGTCGCGCCGCATGTGATCGACGACCGCCTGCATGGAGGCGACCTTTCGCATCTCGGGATAGAGGTCCAGGCGGCCGATCAACTCTGCGAGCCGCGTCCGGCTCAGGATCTCCTGCCGGATGCTCTGAAGGCGCGACTCGACGTCGTCCGAACCGCCCGGTGAGGAGGGGCGCTCGACCAGGACGATCGCGGTCGACTGATAGAGGTTCGGCAACGACTTCGCGAAGGTCAATGCCGCGGAGAGAACCACCGCGAAGACGGAAAGCGCCACCCATTTCCTGCGCCGGAACGAGGCGGTCGCGACGTCCACGCCCATTCTGCCCCTGGTCGCGGTCATGGCGTCCCCGAGGAGAGAAGTTCCGAGGTGGGGTCTTCAGGTCGACGCTGTTCCTTCGAGGTGATGACCCTCACCGTCAGGGCGCTCCTCCGAATCTTCCCCGAAGCGCCGAAGTCAGGCTGCTGAAGGTCGAACGAGTAGGTGGCCCCGAGATGAAACCAGGGAGAGAAGTGCCAGAGCGACTCGACGTTGAGGCGCAACGCCTGGAGATTTTTGCCCCGCAACGAGTTGCGATAGAGACCGGGGCCCGACGCAACTTCGAACTTGCGGGAGATCCGGGTCGCCAGTGTGGCCACCACGGACTGGATGTCCAGGGCGCCGGTCGCCCCCAGGGTCGTGGCCTGACTCTTGGAGTAACTCAGGGTGAGGAGGCCCCCATGGTTCAAGCGACGCTTGACCGAGGCGAGGATCTCGGCGGTATAAGCGCCCTTCGCATAGCGCGGACCCGCCCGGAGCAGGACGATGGTCCGGTCCGAGACTTCGCCAAGCCAGCCCAGCATGAATACGTTGGCGGTCGATTTCTCGGCTTTGTCCCCACCCGTGAAGTCGAACCAGCGATGTTCGTAACGCAGACTCACGCTGTTGCGCCTCGAAATCCTCCGATCGAAAACCGCCGTGCCCGTCATCGTGTCGGCCACCCGGCCATCGAGGGTGTCGTGCGCGATCGGGAAAGCGCCGATGAAGGTGGACCGGCTCCCCAGCCGCAGTTCGACCGCCGGAGCTATCGAGGCGCGGGTCGCGAGCGACCGGCCGAGGCCAAGGCCGCTGATCAGGTTCAGCTCGCCCGGAGTTTTCGTATCGAGATAACAGGCGAACAGCGACAACGCGATCGACTTCGACGCCTGCGCATTGATCGTCACCTGAGCCACGGTTCTGGCGTTGTTGGTGTCGAAATCGGAATGCCGGGCGAACCGGTCTGCGGCGCGCGAAGCCTGCAGGTCGAGGGTGAAAGGGGTCGAGCGATAACCAGTCTGCAGGCCGAAGCTCAGGCGGGTCGCGAAATCGCTCTCCGGGAACTGAGTGAAGAAGAGGTTGTCGTCAAAGGTCTGTCCCACGGTCAGCATCGGCACGAAGAAGCCACCCTGTTGCTTTGGGAGCTGGGGCGCCAGTTCCTGCGCGCCCACGAGGGAGAGGGGCAGGAGCGCGAGGGCAAACCCCAGCCGCCACCTTCGGCCCGGCTTTTCGCGTTCGATGCGTGTGGACACGCCTCGGCTGATTGCAAGATGCCGGCCACCTCCCGAGGGGCAGTTCCCCGCGCAACCCTCGGGAATGCCCTCACCTTCATCGCAGGATCCGCGCCGTTTGTAGATTGCGCCGCGACCGAAAGAGCCGACTGAGGGATTTCCTGCATGACCGCAGGAGAACGCGGGTTTCTTACGGAACGATCACGATGTCGCCCGGGCGGAGCGCGAAGTTCTCCTGTGGTTTCTTCGCCGCGCTCATCTTGTCGTAGTCGAACGGGATGCGCTTTGAAACCCCGCCCTCGCTGCGCAAGACCACCACCTTCGACCGCCCCGCGAACTCCTTGAATCCGCCGGCCATGGCCAGGGCGTCAACGATGGTAGCGGAGCTCTTGAGGTCGTAGCGGCCGGGCTTCATCACCTGACCGATGACCGAGATCATGAAGCTCTTGACCTCTGTGACGATGACCGCGACTTCGGGTGAAGGAACGAACTCCACGAACTTCTTCATCAACGAGTCGCGCAGCTCCATCGGCGTGAGGCCCGCCGCCTTCACGTCGTTCAACAGGGGAAGGGTGATCATGCCGTCCGGGCGGACCGGCACGGTGCGGCTCAGCGCTTCGTTGCTGAACACCGAGATCTGGAGAATGTCCTCCGGGCCAATGCGATAGTCGGCGCCGATCTCGCCCGGGGCGGGCTTGCCGCGCTGAGCCTCCGCGAGGCCGCCCTGGGTGGCGAGGACGGCGGCCAGGGCCAGTGACAACAGGGTCTGCATTTTCATGAGTGATCTCCGAAGGACGTCATAGGGACGACGCGGCCTTGAGCGGCTGCGCCGGTGGGGTGTGGAAAAGGGAGCGCGCCGGACGCGATTTCGGCCGGGCCTTCCGGCCCTCGAGAAAGGTGCGGCACCAGAGTTCGAAGGAAATCAGGGTCCAGAGGTGCAGGCCGAGATCGTGACCGGCTTCGTGGCGCTCGATGAGCTTGAGCACATAGGCCTGGTTGAAGATGCCGCGGCGAAGCGCGCGGCCGCTCAGGAGCAGATCCCTGATGAAGCCCGAGAGCCGCCCTCGGAACCAGTGGCCAAGAGGCACGCCGAAGCCCTGCTTGGCGCGATCGATCACCCGATCCGGCAGCACGCCGCGCATCGCCTGCTTGAAGACATACTTCCCGGATCCGTTTCGCATCTGCATCTGCGGTGGAATCGTGGCCGCGAACTCCAGCAGCTTGTGATCGAGCAACGGCTCGCGCGCCTCGAGAGAGTGGGCCATGGACATGCGATCGACCTTGGTCAGGATGTCGAGGGGCAGCGCCCTTTCGATGTCCAGCTGCTGCAGCCTGGAGAGCCAGTGCGCGTCGCCACCGAGGAGGGCGGCGGCTTCCCGGCTCGATGCGTCGCCCGCGGGGAAAGAGGCGTAGACCGCGGGTTCGAAGAGACGGCGCTTCTGGTCCTCGCGAAAGAGGGTCAGGGCGTCGAGATACCGTTCTCCCTCGGGAAGCCCGTGATGGCGAACGAAGTTCCGCCCTTTCATTCCATCCGGCATCAGCGCGCCGATCCCGCGAAGGGCCGCCCGGGCCAGGTGGGGCAGAGCCTCGCGCTCCCGGCCTTCGATCCGGTATTTGCCGTCGCCGCCGAAGACCCCATCGCCGCCGTCGCCCGACAGCACCGCGGTGCAGTGCGCGGCCGGCCTCTTCCAAACGGGTGACGCAGGAATCGCGGAGGAGTCGCCGAAGGGCTCGTCGAGGTACCAGGCGATGTCCTCGAGCACATCGATGACGTCCGGCTCCAGAACCAGCTCGTGATGGTCCGTGCCGAACTTCGCGGCCACGAGCCTGGCGTACTCGAGTTCGTCGTAGTCGCTCTCGGCAAAGCCGATCGAGAAGGTCTTCACCGGCTGATCCATCAGCCGCGCCATCGTCGCGACCACCGCGGAGCTGTCGAGACCCCCCGAGAGGAAGGCCCCGAGGGGCACGTCGCTCACGAGGCGAAGCTTCACCGATTCCTCGAGCAGACCGCGCACGCCGTCCACAAAGTGGCTCTCCTTCTTGCCGTGGTCGGGCTCGAAACGCGGGGCCCAGTAGCGATGAATGCTTACGCCCTTTTCAGCGCTCGCCACCAGCAGGCGGCCGGGCTCGAGCTTGTGGACGCCCTCGACGATGCTCTCTTTGGACGGTGTGGTGAGGAAGGTGAAGAGGTGATCGACCGAAGCCCAGTTGAGGTCGCGTTCCACCTCCTCCAGCTGGAGAATCGCCTTCAGTTCCGAGGCGAAGAGGAGCCGTCCGGATTTCTGCGTCCAGTACAGGGGCTTCACTCCCAGCCGGTCGCGGGCGATCAGAAGCTGGCGGCGCTTCTCATCCCACAAGGCGAAGGCGAACATCCCGCGAAGGTGCTCGACACAGGCGACGCCGTGCTCCTCGTAGAGGTGAGCGATCACTTCCGTGTCTGTATGGCTCGTGAACGTATGACCCGAGCTCACGAGGTCGCGGCGCAGATCGCGGAAGTTGTAGATCTCGCCGTTGAAAACCACGACGACCGTTCCGTCCTCGTTGCGCACCGGTTGCGAGCCGCCCTCGAGGTCGATGACGCTCAGCCGGCGCATTCCAAGGCCGAGGCCTCGAGCCACGTGGAAGCCGGCCTCGTCCGGGCCGCGATGGACGAGGGCGTCGCACATGCTGACGAGGTCTTCCGAAAGGACGGGGCCGCCCTCAAGATCGAGAATGCCGGCGATGCCGCACATGGCTTAATGGACCCCCGGGGCGAGAGGCGGGGCGCTTGGGAATCTCAGCCAGCGCCGGAGGCTCGTCCGCTCTTCCGTGCTGATGATCCCGGTGGCGAATAGAAGAGCGACGTACGCGATTGCATAGACGAGGCCGAAGGCGAGAAGCAGCAGGGGCCTGGGCCCGCTCAGCAGACCCCGAAGCAGCAAAACCGGCACTGTGGCCAGCGCGCTCACGGCGAGGACTTTGGCAAGATCGCGCCACGGAAGGACCTCGTGGGTGGCGAGGGTCATGAGACGTCGCATCTGGAGCAGGTGAAGGCCCTTGGCCAGGGCCATCGCGAGCAGTGTGATCAGAACCGGACCGAGAAGGCCAAAGGCCGCCATCATCGGTTGAATGAGCGCGACGATGAGCGCGAGTCGCACGAGGTTCACGAAGAACAGGAAACGGATCTGGGCGTGAACCCTCATGACCCCGTCGGTCTGCAGCACCGAGAGGGCGATGGCGAGCACCCACACCGCGAAGATCGGAGCGCTCGCCGCGTAGGCGTCGGTGAACAGGAAGGTGATCAGCTCCCGCGAGGTCGCCATCAGGAGAGCCACCATGGGGAAGAAGATGAGGGCGAGCTTGCGGGTGATGTCGAGCCAGATCAGGGCGGCCGCGCGTGGTCGCCCGTCTCGCATCTCCTCGGTCATCCGGACCATCATCACGCTCGAGGCTGGCGTGGCGAGGAAGTCGACGAGGGGCACCTGGAAGCAGCCCACCGAATAGATCGCGAAGGTGGCGGCGTCAAAAGACCAGCTCACGCTGTACTGGTGATACGTCGACTGGGATATCTCCACCAGCACGTAGAGCGCGAAGGGCCGGGCGTACGCCAGCCGGGGCTTCCACCGGGACCGGTCGAGCCCGAACCCAACCCCGAAACCCCCGCCCCACCACCCCGCCGCGGCCGACGCGGCGGACGCCCCGCACAGCCCAGCC
>CAZBTT010000001.1:0-36487 GCA_964494295.1 uncultured Acidobacteriota bacterium | reverse complement strand
GTAGAGGTCCTCGCGGAACGTTCCCTCGCGCACCATCTGCATGAGGTCCCGATGGGTGGCGGCGATGATCCGCACGTCGACGGGAGTCTCGTCGGCGCCCCCCACTCGCCGCACGCGCCGCTCCTGGATCACCCGAAGGAGTTTTACCTGCATGCTGAGCGGCATCTCGCCGATCTCGTCGAGGAGCAGGGTGCCCTGATTCGCCTGCTCGATCACTCCGGCCCTGGCCTGACGGGCATCGGTGAATGCGCCTTTGACGTGGCCGAACATCTCGCTCTCGAGAAGCGACTCGGCGATGGCCCCGCAGTTGATGGCGACAAAAGGGCGGTTCTTGCGGGGTGAGAGATCGTGGATCGCCCGGGCCACGAGTTCCTTGCCCGTGCCACTTTCTCCGACGATGAGGACGGTCGACGAGGAACTCGCGACCGCGCGGACCCGCGCCACCACCGAACGCATGGCCGCGGACTTCCCCACGAGGCCCTGAATGCCCGCGCGCGCGCCGACCTGGGCGCGAAGCTCGCGGTTCTCCCGGCGAAGTTTCTCCCCCTCGATGGCCTGGCGGACGCGGATACGAAGCTCGTCGAGATCGAAGGGCTTGGTGAGGTAGTCGTGAGCGCCGAGCTTCATGGCCGCGACCGCGGTATCGGCCGAGCCGTGAGCGGTGAGAACCACCACCGCGGTTTCCGGAGAAACCTCTTTCGCGTAGCGCAGGATCGAAAGTCCGTCGCCATCGGGCAACTGGAGATCCGTGAGCACCAGATCCCAGGGCTCCGCGAGCTGGGCGATGCCCTCGGCGTGGGTCGCGGCCGTGCCCACTTCGAAACCGGCCCGGGAGAGTCCGAGCTTTAGAACATCACGCAGAGAGGGCTCGTCGTCGATGACGAGGACGCGGCCTTCCGACCCGGGCGGCGCCGCTTCACTCATGCCACCGCTCCAGTCTTCTCTGCCGCCGGCACGGATGCAGCCTGCACGATCAGGCGAACCCTGACCCGCGTGCCCCGGCCGGGCTCGGAGGAGATCAGCAGGTCGCCACCGCGGGCGCGCACCAGACGATGGGCGATGGCGAGACCAAGCCCGGTTCCCATGGCCTTGCTCGTCCGGAGGGGCTCGAAGAGTTGCGACAGTTGCCGGCGGTCCATGCCATGGCCTTCATCGGCGACCTCGATCTCGGCGACATCTTCCGAAGGTCGCAGGGTGAACGTGAGGCGTCCCCCTTGCGGCATGGCCTCCAGTCCGTTCCGGGCCAGGTTCCAGAGAACCTGCATCAGTTCTTCCTCGGCGATGGCAACCCGCAGACTCCCGGAAAGGGCTGAGACGCTGATGTGATGGTTGGGCTTCCTCTCCGGGGAGATTTCTATGAGACGCACCGCATCCAATACCACCGCCTTGAGATCGCAGTAGACCACGGTGTTCTGGGTCTTCACATCGCGGAGGTACGAAGTCACGGTGACGGCCAGTCGATCGGCCTCCTTGGCGATGATCCGGAGCAGGCTTTTCTGGTCCTCTGCGACCGAGGAACCTTCTGAAAGGAGTTTCGTCGCGGCGCTGATGGCTCCGAGGGGATTGCGAATCTCATGCGCGAGTTGAGCGGCGGTGCTGCCCGCGATCGCGAGCTTCTCGTTGAGCAGAGCCTCGGCCTCGAGCCGGCGCACCTCGGTCAGGTCGCGAATCACGATGAGACGACCACCCCCGGACGCCCCCGACAGCTCCGAGATCCACAGGCCGAGAACGCGTTGTTCCCCGTCGGCGCGCTGGTGATCCAATTCGAGGGTGGTCTCCGCGTCGGGTTGAGAACGTTGCCTGAGTTCAGGAAAGTTGAAGAGTTCGTCGATCGATCTCCCCTGCAGACTGCCCCGCGGAAGACCCAGGGTCTCCGCGACGCTCGCGTTCGCGAAGGAAACCCGGCCGGAATTGTCCGTAACGACCAGACCGCTGTGGATGTTCTCGACCACCAGCCGGTTGAAGTCTTGAAGGGTGGCCACCTCGCCCGCCGCCGCGTCGAGACTCTCGCCCGCTCGTTTGAGAGCCTTGGTCAGGAACTGACCGAGGGCCGCCACCGGAAAAGATGAGAGCGCCATCCCGACGAGCGCACGCAGAAGATCCCGAATTTCTCCCCGCGCGATCGACCCGACCGCTTCGTCGGGAATGACCCCCGCGCGCACCAGCAGGAGCACGCCGGCAAACAGGCCATTGGCGGCGGTGGCGACCAGAAAGCCGCGTCCGAGGAGAACGCTCCCGCACAAAACGCTCAACGGATAAAGGATGGAGAATCCGGTTCGTTCAGTGCCGGTGAGGTACACGAAGGCGGTGATGACGATGAGGTCGCCCATGATCTGCACGAGCGCCTGCGTCTTGTAAGGGGCCACCGCGAGCAGGATGGCGTAGCCCAGATTCAGGGCGAAAGTGGCCGAGATCAGCAGGAAGATCGGCATCGGGAGCGCCCGGACCGCCTCGATGTATCCGGCGACGAACAGCAGCACGGTGACGATGACCAGACGGAATCCGATCAACGCCCCGAGCGAAAAGGGCGCTTCCTGCGACGAAGGATGGTCGCGTAGCCCAGCCATCAGTTCCGCCTCCCTAAAGGCGGGCGGGGGCCCTTGAGCGGCGCCCCGACCAACCTCTTAGGACAGCTGCGAGATGAGGGAGAAGAGCGGCAGGTACATCGCGATGACGATGCCGCCGACCGTGCAGCCGAGGAAGAGGATCATGACGGGCTCCATCAGGGTCAGCATGTTCGCAACCGCCTGGTCGACCTCGTCCTCATAAAAGTCGGCGACCTTCGAAAGCATCGCGTCGAGGGCGCCCGTCTGCTCGCCGACGCTGATCATCTGAACGACCATGCCCGGGAAGATCTTGGTTTCCTTAAGCGGCTGGGCGATGGTCAGACCTCCCTCAACCGACTTCCGCACGGACATCAGCGCGTCTTCAACGACGGCGTTACCGGCGGTGCGGGCGGTGATCTCGATGCCATCGAGGATGGGAACGCCCGACGCGATGAGGGTTGACAGGGTCCGGCAGAACTTCGACACCGCGATCTTCCGGAACAAGTCACCGAAGATCGGCAGTTTCAAGAGCATCCCGTCGACGACACGCCGACCGCTGTAGGTCGCGTAATACTGCCGGAAGGCGTACTGGATCAGGAACGCGCCGATGACAATGAAGGGCATCAGGCGGACGAGCAGGTTCGACGCGGTGATGACGATCTTCGTGGGGAGAGGCAGTTCGGCCCCGAGACCGGCGAACATGGCCGCGAAGGTCGGGATGACTTTCCACAAGATGACGCCGATGACCAGAACCGCGATGCTGATGACCGCAACCGGGTACATCATCGCGCCCTTGATCTGGGCCTGAAGCTTGACCGACTTCTCGATGTAGGTCGCGAGCCGCTTGAGGATGGTGTCGAGAATACCGCCCGCTTCGCCGGCCGCGATCATGTTGCAGAACAGGTCGTCGAAGACCTGGGGATGCTTGCGCATGGAGTCGGCGAGGTTCAATCCGCTCTCGACGTCCTGGCGGGTGGCGATGATGACCTTCGCGAAGTGCGGGTTCTCCTGCTGCGAGCCGAGGATTTCCAGGCACTGGACCAGGGGAAGGCCGGCGTCGATCATGACCGAGAACTGACGCACGAAGATCGAGAGGAGCTTGGCGGGAACGGATTTGCCGGTGGCCTTCGGGCCGCCCTTCTTCTTCTCCGCGATGGAGGCGATGGTGACGCCTTCCTTGCGCAGACCGGCGGTCACCTCGTCGGGATTGGCGCCGACCCGTTCTCCAGAGTAGGGCTTTCCATCCCGGAACTTGCCTTTGACTATGTAGGTCGGCATCCAGTGTCTCCTTTAGTCCTTGAGGTCGGAATCAACGTGCGGGGGGACGCGGGGGCATCCCGGGCCGCTGCGGGCCGCCCGGCGCCGCGTTGGTGCCGACGCCGCGATTGATCATGTCCTGAAGCTCATCGGGCAGTGAACTTCGTTGAATCGCAGTCTGAAGATTGATCTGCTTCGTCTGGTACAGCTGGGCGAGGCTCTGGTTGAAGGTCTGCATGCCGAACTTGTCCTGCCCGGTCTGCATGGTCGAGTAGATCTGGTGGATCTTGTCTTCGCGGATCAGGTTCCGGATCGCGGGATTTGGAACCAGGATCTCCATCGCCATCGCGCGGCCCTTGCCCGAGATCTTCGGCAGGAGCGCCTGACAGAGGATGCCTTCGATGGTGAGCGCGAGCTGCGCGCGAACCTGGCCCTGCTGGTGCGCCGGGAAGACGTCGATGACACGGTTGATGGTCTGCGCCGCGGAGTTCGTGTGCAGGGTGCCGAAGGTGAGATGGCCGGTTTCCGCGATGCGCAGGGCCGATTCGATCGTTTCAAGGTCGCGCATTTCGCCGACCAGGACCACATCGGGATCTTCGCGGAGGGCGGCGCGCAGGGCGTTGCTGAACGATGCCGTGTCCTGGTGGACTTCGCGCTGATTGACCAGGCAGTTCTTGTGCTGGTGCACGAACTCGATCGGATCCTCGATGGTGAGGATGTGATCGTGCCGGTCCATATTGATCTTGTCGATCATGGCGGCGAGGGTCGTGGACTTGCCCGAACCCGTGGGGCCGGTCACGAGCACGAGACCGCGAGGCTTCTCGGAGATCTGAGCCACCACCGCCGGCAACGCCAGCTGGTTGAAGGACTTGATCTCGACGGGAATGGTTCTGTAGACCGCACCCACCGCGCCGCGCTGGAAGAAGTTGTTGGCGCGGAAGCGGGCGAGGCCCTTGATGCCGAAGCTGAAGTCGAGTTCGAGGTTTTCTTCGAAGCGGTGCTTTTGTGCGTCCGTCAGGACGCTGTAAGCGAGCGTCTTCGTGTCTGACTGCGACATCGGCGAATAACCCTCGAGCGGATGAAGGTGGCCGTCGACCCGGATCTGCGGGGCGGAGTTCGTGGTGATGTGGAGGTCGGATCCTCCGCGCTCGACCATCGTCTTGAGCAGGTGGTGCAGCGAAAGCGGTGGGGCGTCGGCCACTAAGAATCCTCCTAATATCGTTGCTGACACGCGGGATTGTAAGCGTGTTTTATGGAAGCATACCGCTTTCCAGAAAATCCTTCCCGACAGGGTCGATCAGACCCCGATCTTGCTGTACAGTCCGCGCAACCGGTTTTCATTCTCTTCTGCTCCAAGCCGCTTTGGATACTGATCTTTCGACAATTGCGCCTGGGCTCAAACTGGCCTCACCGGGGTTCTGGCGGGCAGAGGGCACGGAGCCCGTCAGCTATCCCTCGGACGGCAATACGCAGTGCCTTGCCGTCGAAGACCAATCGTTCTGGTTTCGCCACCGAAACGCCGTGATCGTCGACCTCGTGGCGATGTTTCCGCCCGAGGGCCCGATACTGGACGTGGGAGCCGGCAATGGCTATGTCGCACGAGGATTGGAGAGCGCCGGGCACTCCTGCATCGTCCTTGAACCCAGCGCGAGCGGCGCCGCGAACGCCATCGGGCGGGGTCTGCGCACTGTGGTTTGCTCGACCGTCGAGTCGGCCCGATTTCGCTCCGGTTCGGTTTCGGCCATCGGTCTGTTCGACGTCCTGGAGCACGTCCAGCACGATCGTGCCTTCCTCGCCCACCTTCACGACATCATGAAGCCCGGCGGTCGCATCTACGTGACCGTTCCGGCGTTCATGGGGCTATGGTCCACCGACGACGACTACGCGCAGCACCAACGTCGGTACTCGATGGAGAGCCTTCGGCGTTCGTTGAGCGAAGCCGATTTCCCGGTCGATTACATGTCCTACTATTTCGTCCCCCTCACACTTCCGGTCTTTCTATTCCGGACAATCCCAAGTCGCCTGGGGTTCCGTAGGAAAACCACGAGCGAGCCGGGCGTCAAGGAGCACTCCTTGGGCGGAGGCCCGCTTCGTTTTCTTGCCGACCGGGTGCTTCAGATCGAACGCGGGCGCCTGAAAAAGAAAAAGGTGCTGCCCTTCGGGGCAAGTTGCATCGCCGTCGCACGACGCGCTTGACCGCAGCTGACTTCAAGGATCAACTGCGGACAGTGCTACCATTTTCGTCCCCTTGGGCGTGGGCCCGGGACCTCCACGCCGGCGAATCATGGACGAACCCAAGCTAAGCGTCGTTCTGGCCTGCTACAACGAGGAGGAAACCCTCGAGGCCAGCTTCCATGAGCTTCGGCAGACGTTGCTCCTCCTCGATCGAACTTTCGAAATCCTGTTCGTCGACGATGTGAGTCGGGACGGCACGCGGCGGTTGATCGAGAAGCTCGTGGCCCAGAACCGGGACATGGATCTCCGGGTCTTGCTCCATGACGTCAATAAAGGTCGCGGCGCCACGGTCACGGACGGTTTCCGCGCCGCTCGCGGCGCCATCGCCGGTTACCTGGACATCGACCTGGAAGTGCACTGTCGGTACATCCCGTCGCTGGTCCAGGCGATTGAGAGCGGAGCCGACGTGGCCACGGTCAGGCGGATCTATGCGTTTCAACTCCGCGCCCTCGACCGCTATTTCATGAGCCGCGGGTACTCGTGGCTGGTGAGGCGATTTCTGGGGACGGCCCTGCGCGACACCGAGACGGGCTTCAAGTTCTTTCGACGCGAGCGCCTGTTGCCGATCATTGACCGCATTGAAGATCCCAGATGGTTCTGGGACACCGAGTTCATGATCCGGGCCGAGAGGGCCGGGCTTCAGATAAGGGAGATCCCGGGGGCCTACGTTCGGCGCGACGACAAGACCTCGACCGTTCGCGGCCTTCGGGACTCGGCAAGCTACTTCGCCAGACTGATGCGGTTCCACGCCTCGCTTCGGAGAGGCGAAAAGATGCCACTCAGGAAAGCGGATGGTCCAGACCGCTCGTGATCGGAGTGACGACTCTCGCGGTGGTTAGGTCGTGAGCGAACCAAACCGAGCCAAAGACGGCCTCCTGTGGCCGGCCGCCGCGGCGGCGATCATCGGCTTCATTCCGTTCATAAGGCTGTTCCTCGAGAGAGACAGCCTCTACTTTCGGGACCTCTCGGCGTATTTCATACCCGGGAGAAAGTTCATCCTCGAGGGATTGGGGCGTGGTGAACTGCGATTCTGGAACCCGCTCACCCACGAAGGCACACCCCTGCTTCTGTCTTCCTTCGGGTACTTCCCCGACCTCTTGCAGTTGCTCATACCGAATGAGTTTGGGATCTCTCTCTTTCTGGCTCTCCACATTCCGATGGCGGCCGTTTCCTTCACACTTCTGGCGCGTGAGCTCCGGATCGGTCCGCTGGGGGCGGTTGCCGGGGCGGGTGTCTATGCCCTTGGGGGCTTCTCCCTGTCCAGCCTCAATCTCTACGTCTACACCCAGGCCATTGCCTGGGCTCCTCTTTTTGTCATGGCCTTTCGCCGACTGCTTGAACGGGGCGGATCACGCGAGTTGGCCCTTGCGGCGATCACGCTCTCGATATTGGTCAGCACCACTGGCCTCGAGATCGTGATTCAGACCTGCATTCTGGCGGTGCTGCTCACACCTCCCGACAGCCGGTTGCGGCTCTTGCGGGCGGCCGCAGCCGCCGGGCTGGCCCTGGCGCTTTCGGCAGCGGTCGTGGCGCCCCTTCTTTCCGCCTCTGCCGGGAGTGAGCGGACCTCAGGCTTTTCCCCTTCGGTGATGCTGGCCCACTCGATCCACCCCCTGACTCTCTTTCAAGTATTCATCGCGGGCTTCTACGGTGAGACTTCGAACATAACCGGCCTCTGGTGGGGGGAGAACTTCTTCCCGATGGGTTTTCCCTACATATTGAGTCTCTATCTCGGACCCACCGTCGTGGCTCTGGCCATTGTCGGAATCACCGTGAAGCGCCCACTCCGCCGACGATTGGGGCTGTTGGCGTTGATCGCGATTCTTGTTGGACTGGGCCGCTACGCCGGGTGGGAGAGCGTTGTCGAATTGTCTCCGGGCCTTCGCTTTCTCAGATATCCCGTGAAGGCGTTCTTCACGGCTCAGTTCTGCGTTGCGCTCCTGACGTCTCTTGCCGCCGACGCTCTCGTAAATGCTGCACCGGGTTACCTGACCCGACTTTGTCGGGTGAGTATGGGTCTCGGTGGCGCCTTCGCCGCGCTCCCTCTCCTGCCGTGGATCGCTCCGCAATGGACAGGCTGGTTCCTGTATGGCTTCCTGCCCCCTCAAACCCTGGCCACTCAGCGCGCGCAGATCGGGGCTTTCATTGCGAACGATGCCGCCACCGGCGGCGCTGTGGCCATCATCGCGGGAGCGCTCTGCTGGATGGCCGGGCGAAACCTCCTGACCAGCCGACGGGCCGCAATAGCAGTCGTTGCTCTTGTGGCGGCGGATCTGGTCCGAGCAGGAGCCGGCCTGAACCCTGGGGTGACGACTGACTTCTACCAGGTGTCTCCGGAGATGCATCAGGAAATGGATCTGGTCCGCCAATCGGGCGGTCGCGTCTACACCTGCGATATCGAGAAGAGCCCCAGCTATTGGAACGCGCGGTTCAACCGTGGCGTGCACCATGAAACCCTCACCATGGCCGCCCTGCAGGAGACGATGACGCCCGATTTCCACCTCCCCTTCGGAGTGAGGACCGCTCTGAGCCCGGATCGCACCAGTCTGGTGGCCACCCGACGCGTGCTGACCGAGGACCTCTCGGACTGCACAAAGTTCCCGCTGATGCTGCCGTTGCTGCGCAGCGCTGGCGTGACTCGAGTCGTCAGCCTGGAGTTGCTCGATGACCCGGCTCTGCGACTGTTGACCGAGATCGCGCCGCACCGAATCGCGCCTCTCAAGATCAGGGTCTACGAGTTGGCGGGCGGCCTGCCCCGGTTCAGCGAACCTGTGACGATCCTCCACGAGAACTCGGACACCCTTGAGATCGAGGTCGTCGTGGACCTCCCAACGGGTCTCATCGTCCGAGAGCCCATGAGCAAAGGCTGGAGGGCCACCGTCAACGGAATCGAACTATCCATACTTTCAACACCCGATGGTCACCGGGAAGTCCCGCTCGGGAAGGGACGAAGCCATGTCCGCATGTGGTACGACCCTCCCGGGTTGGTCGCGGGAATCAGCATCTCACTCGTAGCCGGCCTTGTCTGCTTGATTTGCCTCTTCCTGCGCATCTGATGACATTGTGGCGCGACAAGCCGACACGCTGGATGGGCATGGACCTGCCGCGTGACCTCAAGGGACTTGCCCTTTCGGCCGGGTTCGCATTGGTGCTGTACTGGCCGGCAGTCGCCGGCCTGGGCTTCTTTTTCGAACGGGATATCTGGGTCTACTGGCTGCCTCACGTCGAATGGGCCACCGGAACGCTGGCCAATGGCCGGCTGCCTCAGTGGAATCCCTTCGTTGCCTTCGGCTCGCCATTCCTGGCCGACCCGAGTTTTCAGTTCTTCTACCCGCCTTCGATCCTCAACTGGATCCTCCCGGCGAATGTCGCCTACACGGTACTTGTTGTCGGACACACCCTCTTTGGCAGCCTGGGCGCTTTTCAACTCCTCAGGCGCCGACTGCGCTCGGTGTCCAGCGCGCTGGTTGGCGTCGCGGTGTTCATTGCCGCGGGACCCGTGGTTTCGTCCGCCAATCTCTGGCATCACTTCTCATCGGTCATGTACATGCCGTGGGTTCTCGACGCGTTCCTGCGACTCCGAAGCGGGCGAGGAGGCGTGAAAAGGCTCGCCTGCCTGGCGGCCCTCCAGGCCCTCGCGGGGTCCGCCGACGTCTGTCTGATGACGGGGCTCGGAATGGCTCTCTTGTTGCCGACCCGGTGGAGCCGGTTGCTGCCCTTCCTGCTCAAATTATCGACAGCGTTGGGGTTGTGTTTGCTGTTGGCCGCTATTCAGTGGCTGCCGACGGTGATACTGGCGGGACAGACTTCGCGCAAGAACCTCGACCCCGCAGGCCGCATGCACTGGTCGGTCACGGGCGTTTCACTCGTGGATCTGGTCATCCCCCTCAGCGGAATTGCCCATTCCCCCGGGGAGAGGCCCGGGGACCTCGAGGAACGCCAGCGCCTGATTCAATTCATGTACATGGGCGCCTCGACTCTCCCGCTTCTTGTGCTTGGAATCAGACGTGCGCCGCGTTTGGGGCTGCTGCTGGCGCTGACCATCGCCCTGAGCATGGGGCGTCATACACCCCTCGCGGGACTCCTCGCTGATGCTCCCTTGATTTCCTCCTTTCGGTTCCCCTCAAAAATCCTGTGGTTCGTGTCCGGGTGTTGGGCGCTACTGGCAGCCATCGGGTGCAGGGAGCTCAACCGAAGGGCGCCTCAAACGAGCCTGCCCGGAACTCTGCTGGGCGGCGCACTCGTGGGGCTGGCCCTGATCTTGTGGGGCGCGTCCATCGTCCCCGGGGGGGACAGCTTGTGGGAGCGAGCCCTGGGCCTCGCCCCGTTGGCGCCGCTTGCCCTCGGCAGCCTGGTTCTCGTTGTATCCCGCGCGCAACGAACCGAATTCGGCGTCGCGCTCATCGTGGTTCTCGACCTCCTGGGTGCAGGCCAGGCCATGAACTCTTATTCTTCCGAGGAGATCTTCCGGATTCGACCGAGCCTGGTTGACGAGTTGCGTCGACAGGAAGCATCCAGGATCTACGTGTTTCAGAGGTCCCGCTCGCCCACCCTGGCGTGGAAGTCTCCGGCGGACTGGTCGGAGAAAGAGGCCTTCTATTTCGGCCTGGGTCAATTCCTTCTTCCACCTCAGTCGGTAAGGTGGGGACTGAAGGGAAGTTTCGACGGAGATTTCACCGGGCTGGCGAGGCCCGCGTACTCAGCCATGACCGCCATCGCCTCGAGCGCCCAAACCACAAACGAGCGATGGCTCCGACTCGCAGGAGTTACCCACGCCATTCGCTATGCCGGACCAGTCCCGGCCGAGTTCCCAGTCGTTGCCAGCGTAAGAACTTTTCAAGAACGAGCTGTGGAAGTCCTCAAAGTGCCCGACCCCCTGCCCATGGCTTACGTGGTCCACAGGGTGGTGAGCGAGGAATCACAAGATGCTGCCCTCCAAACGATGGGAAGCTCGACCTTCAATCGAGAGCAGGAGATTGTCCGAATCGGAGCGCAGCCTTCATCCCGGCGGCCTGAGGCGCCGGCGGCGGCCGTGTCCGAGGCGAAGATCGAAAGTGATACCGGCGGCTCAGTACTGGTCCGAGCCAGGTTGTCCGAGCCCGGGACCCTGGTGCTCCTGAACGCGTATTCCGAGGGATGGCACGCGCGCGTCGATGGGAAACCCCACGATGTCCTGCCGGCAAACCTGATCTTTCAGTCGGTGGACCTGGAGGCTGGCGAACACCTGGTTCGGCTCGACTATCAAACTCCGGGCTTGATAGTCGGGTTCTGGCTCTCCGCCCTGGCCTGGGGTTGGATAGTGCTCAGTGTCCGGAAGGCAGGAAGTTCTCCGCCCCGAGCTAGAGAACAGTCTCCCGAAGGACCTCTTCAATCGTCGTGATCCCCTGCTTGATCTTCTCGAGGCCGCTCATGCGAAGAGTGAGCATGCCCTCTTCGATGGCCTTCTTGCGAAGCTCGACCGAGTTCGCGCCCATCATGATGAGCTCGCGGACCGCGTCGTTGATTTCCAGCACTTCATACAGGCCGACGCGGCCCTTGTAGCCGGTGCCGTTGCAGGTGGCGCAGCCGCGGCCCTTGAACATCGGGAACGAGCCCACCGCCTCCGTTTCGAAGCCCACGTCGAGCAGCACCTTCGCGGGCACGTCGCGGACTTCCTCCTTGCATTGCGAGCAGATCCGGCGGATGAGTCTCTGCGCCTGGATGAGGTTGACCGCGGTACCGACGATGAAAGGCTCAATGCCCATGTTCACCATGCGGGAGACGGTGGAGGGAGCATCGTTGGTGTGGAGGGTCGAGAGAACGAGGTGTCCGGTGAGCGCCGCCTTGGTGGAAATCTCCGCGGTTTCGTAGTCGCGGATCTCACCCACCAGGATGATGTTCGGATCCTGCCGGAGGAACGACCGCAGGGCGGCCGCGAAATTGAGGCCGATGTTGTCGCGGATCTGGACCTGGTTGATCCCCATGAGGTTGAACTCGACCGGGTCCTCGGCGGTCATGATGTTGATGTCCGGCTTGTTGAGCGAAGCCAGCGCCGAGTACAGAGTGTTCGTCTTGCCCGATCCGGTGGGTCCGGTGACGAGGACGATCCCGTAGGGCTTGTCGATATTGCGCTTGAACTTCGCGAGCGACTCCGGCTCGAAACCGAGCTTGGTCATGTCGAGCATGAGCTTGCTCTTGTCGAGGAGTCGCATGACGATCTTCTCGCCCCACAGGGTGGGCAGGCAGGACACCCGGAAGTCCATTTCGCGGCTGCGGTCTTCGATCTTCAGGCGGATCTTGATGCGGCCGTCCTGGGGCAGGCGCTTTTCCGAGATGTCGAGCTTCGACATGATCTTGATGCGCGAGGTGAGCGGATCCTTCAGCTTCATGGGCAGGGCCATGATGTTGTAGAGGATGCCGTCGATGCGGAACCGGACGCGGAATTCCTTCTCGTAGGGTTCGATGTGGATGTCGGAGGCGCCGCGCTTCAGCGAGTCGATGAGCAGGACGTTCGCGAGCTTGACCACGGGGGCCGCCTCGGACGACCGCGACAGCGCGCCGAGATCGATTTCGTCTTCCTCGGTCTTGAGGGTTTCGACTTCGCCTTCCTCGTCTCCGATCGCGTCGATGTCGACTTCCGACAGACCGACCGAGGCCATGTCGTCGAAGGTCAGGGCCGGGCCGTCGATGACTTCCTTGAGGGTCGGCGCCTTTCCCATGCCGCCGCCCTGACGCTGGCCGCCGCCGCCGCCCGAGCTGGGCGGGCCACCCTCCTGCCGGAGGGTGAGAGAACGGGCGCTCCCATAGAACCGATTGATCGCCTCCTCAATGGCGATCTCAGAAGCGACCACCGGGTCCACGTTGTAGCCGGTCATGAACTTGATGTCGTCCATGGCGAACACGTTCGTGGGGTCGCTCATCGCGAGGGAGAGCACGGCGCCCGCGCGCGAGATGGGAATCACCTGATACTTGCGGCAGGTCTCCCCCGGCAACACCTTGAGCACGGTGGGATCGATGTCGAAGGTGGCGAGGTTGATCGAAGGCACGCCGTACTGCCGCGAGAGCAGGCCGGTGATCTCGTCGTCCTTGACGAAGCCGAGGCTGACGAGCGCCCGTCCGAGCTTGATTCCGTTCTGTTTCTGATGAGCGAGAGCTTCTTGGAGCTGCTGGGGCGTGATCAGTCCCTCTTTGGACAACATCTCGCCGATCTTCACGGGCATTTGCTGATATTAGCCCATGCCCCGCCTTGACTCTTGTCAACCCCGCCCGCCCGCTTCGGCCAGGCAGCGGGCGCTGCCTGAAGGCGCCTTGTACCGAGGAACCCTGCCCGTGCGAACCGCGGTTTGCCCGGCAGTCGTTCGATCCCAGCGCGCTTTCGCTCAGGTGCTAGCATCCCTAGCGCTCTCCGGGGCGAGCCATGACCACCCCAATTCCACTCTCGCGGCCTTGGATCGGTGACGCCGAGGCCCTTCGGGTCACTCGAGCCCTTGAAGGTCGCTTGTCGGGCGACGGTCCGCTCTGTCGGTCGGTGGAAAAACGACTGGAGGAGTTGCTTGGCGCCGAGCGCGTGCTCCTGACCACCTCCTGCACGCACGCCCTGGAACTCGCGCTTCTGGCTCTCGGAATCGGTCCGGGCGACGAGGTCATCTGCCCGTCGTTCACGTTTGCGTCTACCGCCAACGCGATATTGCGGGTCGGGGCACGCCCGGTGTTTGCGGATATCGAACCGCGCTCACTGGGCCTTGATCCTGAGGACGTGGCCACGCGCCTGACCGCGAGAACGCGGGCCCTTCTGCCGGTTCACTATGCGGGAACAGGCGCCGACATGGACGCCCTGTCGGCGCTCGCCCACCGCCATGGTTTGCGCATGATTGAGGACGCGGCGCACGGTCTTGGGGGCGCCTACCGCGGTCGAGCGCTCGGAACGCTGGGGGACGCGGGTTGTTTCAGTTTCCACGAGAGCAAGAACATCACTTGCGGAGAGGGGGGGGCGCTTGCGTTAAACGACCGCGACCTCGCGCGCAAGGCCGAGATCATCCGCGAGAAGGGAACCAACCGAAGCGCGTTTTTCAGAGGCGAGGTGGACAAGTACAGCTGGGTCGCGGAGGGCAGCAGCTACGTGCTGCCCGAAATGCTCGCGGCCATGCTCGACGCCCAACTCGATAAACTTCCGGAGATTCAACGGCGGCGGGCCGCCATCTGCGAGCGCTATGCCGCGGGCCTTGCCGACTGGGCTCGCGGGAACGCGGTGGGCCTGCCTGGCGCTTTCAAGGAGCGCGCGTCAGCTCACCACATCTTCTACCTCCTCTACCAAGACGTTGATATGCGCGACCGTGCCCTGGCCCATCTTCGGGAGGCGGAGATATACGCGACGTTCCACTACGTGCCGCTCCATAGCGCGCCTCACGGATTGAAGATCGGCGCCTCGGCACCCCTTCCGTGCACGGATTCAATCGCCGGCCGGCTGCTCCGGCTGCCCTTGTACCCCCAGATGACCGACAATGAAGTGGACCGGGTAATCGACACGGTGCGGCGCCAGGGAGAGGCAAAGGGGTGAACGAGCCGGGTCTAAGCGTCATCCTGGCTCGTTCGACAGCTGCTCAGGCGTATGTCCGCCGCGAGGACAAGCCTTCCACGGTGAGCGGCCTCCGCAACTCTTTCGACTACCCCAGTGGGCTCATTCGCTTTCGCGCTACTCTGGCCCGAGAACGATGAAGGCCGCACGGGAAGTCGGCTGGCGAAAGATCTGGCGGTTCGGGTTCATGACCCTGGCGATGGTTCCCTACCGGCTGGCTCTTTTTCCACCGGTTCGGGTCGGCCTGCTGCGGTTGTACGGCGCGCGGATTGGCAAACGCGTTGTCATGCATGACACCCGGTTCTTCAACCTCTACCGACGAGGCCTAAAGGGTCTGACCATCGGCGAGGAGTGCTTCATCGGCGACGAGTGTCTGCTGGACTTGGCGGAGGGCATCCACCTGAAGGAGCAAGTGACGCTCGCGGAGAGGGTGATGATCCTCACGCACACGAACGTGGGGTACGGCGATCACCCGCTGCAAGTACATTTCCCTGCGTCGTCGGCATCCGTCACCATTGAGCGCGGGTGCTTCGTCGGAGCGGGGGCGACCCTGCTTCCGGGTGTTCGGATCGGCGAGCGCTCGTTCGTGGCCGCGGGCGCCGTGGTGACGGAAGACGTGGAGGCGTGCAGTCTCGTTGCAGGGACGCCGGCCCGGCTCGTCCGACGCCTCGGTTGAAGCCTGATCCTGGCTCTGGATCACCGCCTTGGCTTTCGTCGCGTATTCTGCGTCTGCTCCTCGAACCGCCATCGCAGTTGGGTCGGACGCCGTCCCGGACTCAGAATTGAGTCCATGACAGCAGCTCGCCGTTCGTTTCTCGCGGCCGCCGGCGGTACCACGATGGCGGCTCTCGCCGCGACCTCCGTCGCTCAAACCGCCGCGGGCGCAACCCAAAGGAAGACCATGCCCATCGAACTCCCCAAACTCCCCTTCGAAGACAACGCTCTCGCCCCGACCATTTCCTCGAACACCATCTCGTTCCACTACGGGAAACATCACAAGACGTACGTTGACAACCTGAACAAACTGATCGCCGGCACCGACCTGGCGGAGAAGTCGCTCGTGGAAATCGTGCGCGCGACCGCGGGCAAGGCCGACAAGGCCGGCGTCTTCAACAATTCGGCCCAGGTGTGGAACCACACGTTTTACTGGAACTCGATGTCGCCCAAATCCACCTCCCCCTCGAAGGACCTCGCGGACCGCATCGAGAAGGACTTCGGAGGAATGGCGAAGTTCAAGGAGCAGTTCGCGGCCGCGGCGATGGGTCAGTTCGGTTCGGGCTGGGCCTGGCTCGTGAGCGACGGCGGTGTCTTGAAGGTCACGAAGACGCCGAACGCCGAGACGCCCCTCACCACCGCGGCGAAGCCCCTTCTCACTCTCGACGTCTGGGAGCACGCCTACTACCTCGACTTCCAGAACAAGAGGGCGGATTACGTCGCCGCGGTACTCGACAAACTGCTCAACTGGGAGTTCGCTTCGCAGAACCTGGCCGGGTAGCCCACGGGAGGCGCGCGCTTCGGGAGGTGGGCTAGGCTTGCGGGCCTCGACCACTACCTTGAAGGAGTTCCCGTGCGCCGACTTTCCCTCTCGTTCCTGATCGCCACCTTCGCCTGCTCGAGCCCCGCCTGGGCCCAGGCGAAGAAACCGAAGGCAGGCGCAGCCGCCGCACCCGCGTGGCTCGCGACCTATCAGCCGGTCGCCGACCGCCTCATCGCCACCGCGAAGGATGCGGGAGGGAGCTTTGCGTGGGATCGGCTGGCCTTCATGACCGACACCTTCGGGCCGCGCCACACGGGTTCGGCGAACCTCGACGCCACACTTCGCTGGGCCGAGGCCGAGATGAAGAAGGACGGCCTCGAAAATGTGCGGCTCGAACCGGTGATGGCGCCGCACTGGGTCCGCGGCGAAGAGAGCCTTGAAATCGTCGAACCGTTTCCGAATGCGGTGCCGATCCTCGGCCTCGGCGGCAGCGTCAGCACGCGCCCCGAAGGCGTCTCAGGCGAGTTGATGGTCGTGTCGTCCTACGACGAACTGAACGCACGCAAGGACGAAGCGCGCGGACGGATCGTGCTCTTCAACGTCCTCTACACGAACTACGGCGAAACCGTGCGCTACCGCGGCGGCGGCGCCTCGGCCGCGGCGAAGGTCGGCGCGGTGGCCGCCCTCGTTCGGTCGGTAGGACTTCCGGGTTTGAGGACACCCCACACCGGCGGCATGCGCTACGAGGAAGGCGCGCCGAAGATCCCTACCGCGGCGATCCCGACTGAAGATGCCGACCGTTTCGATCGCATGGTCAAGCGCGGGCAGAAGGTCGTGCTGCGTCTCAAGATGAACGCGCGTTTCCTCGATCACGCTCCCTCGGCAAACCTCGTCGGTGAACTGCGGGGCACGGAGAAGGCGGATGAGGTGGTGCTCGTGGGCTGCCACATCGACTCGTGGGACGTGGGCACAGGGGCCATGGATGACGGCGGCGGTTGTGTCGTCACCTGGGAGGCGCTGCGGCTCCTCAAGAACCTCGGCCTCAAACCGAAGCGCACGATCCGCGTGGTGCTCTTCACCAATGAGGAGAATGGCCTCGCCGGCGGCAACGCGTATCGCGACGCGCACCGGGCCGAACTCGACAAACACGTCCTCGCTCTCGAATCGGATGCCGGGGTTTTCCGGGCGCGAGGCTTCGGCTTCACGGGCGCGGACGCGGCGAGGAAGACGCTGACCGAGATCGTGTCACTCCTGAAGCCCCTTGGCGCCGACATCATCGGGCCGCAGGGCGGCGGCGCTGACATCGGTCCCTCGGTGGCCGCCGCGAAGATTCCCTCCGCGAGTCTTGAAACCGAGAACTCGAAGTACTTCCTCCTCCATCACACCCACGCCGACACCGGGGACAAGCTGGACCCCAAGGCCCTCGCTGACAACGCGGCCGCGATCGCGTTCCTCGCCTACGTCGTGGCGGATCTCCCCACTCCCCTGCCCCGCCAGTAGAGGGGGCGCGTCGGCGTTCTCAGGGCGTTTCCACCGAACACGCAGTGATCGTGTCCTTGCCAAGGGCCTTGCGGTCCTTGTGCACGAACCACGAGCGCGACTTCGGAAGCCTGACCCCCGCGCCACAGGCAATCTCACCTTCAAGCGTGATGAATTCACCGTCGCCCTTCGCCTCGTCGTGGAAGAAGCGGTAGCCGGAAAGCGCATTCGTCTTCGGATCGAAGAAGAAGTCCCAGACGTCGCCGCCGACCTTGGGGTCGTAGGTCACCCGAATCTTTCGATAGGTGCGTCCCTCGTACTTCGCGATGGGCACGGGGATGCCCTGAATCGCGCCGGGGTCGCTGAGTTTCATGGGCAGACCGTAGAGGTAGCTGTAGTAGTTGCGCCGTCTTTGGACACCCTCCGTGGTGAGGCCGTATTTCGTGGCCTCCTCCTTCGAGAAGTCCAGCCGTCCGTCGAGGGACGCCGAACTCTTCTCGCGGAAAACACTCATCACGATCTGCCGGTTGTCGCGACGGGTCTTGAGCTCGAAGGCCGAACCCGGGTTGTCGATTACCACGAGGCTGGTTCGCGACGAGCCATCCGCGCGGACTTCCTCGATGGTGAGACGGATCCGCGACTTGAACCAGACGCCGCTCGGATCGTGATGGCGTTGCGAAAGAAGAAGGGTCTGGCTCAGATCGTCGGCGGCGACGGCAGGGCTCCACACCGAGATCGCAACGAGCGCCACCAAAGTGCTTCGAAACATTGTTCCCTCCCGCACAGACCAGTGCGTCAGACTATAGGCATGGCTGAGAGGAAAGTTGAAAGAGTCGTTCACGCCGTTCCCACTTCGGATGGAGCGGGGGTTCGCCTGAGCCGCGCCATCGCGAACGCCGAACTCGACCATCTGGATCCGTTCCTCCTGCTCGACGAATTCCGCTCGGACAATCCGAGCGATTACATCGCCGGTTTCCCCGACCACCCGCACCGTGGCTTCGAGACCGTCACCTACATGCTCGCGGGCAAAATGGAGCATGCCGATCACGCGGGAAATCGCGGCCTGCTGACCGGCGGTGGCGCGCAGTGGATGACCGCGGGGCGCGGGATCATTCATTCGGAAACTCCGAAACAGGAAGACGGTCTCATGTGGGGCTTCCAGCTCTGGGTGAACCTTCCGGCGAAACACAAGATGACGGCTCCGCGATACCAAGACATCGACCCCGGCGCGATTCCGGAAGTGAAGCTCGAGGGCGGCGCGGTGCGCGTCATCGCGGGAACGTTTGGCGAAGCCACGGGGCCGGTGCAGGGCATCGTCACCGATCCTGTCTATCTCGACGTCCGGCTCGGGGGCGGGGGAACTTTCGACGCCGGGATCCCCAGCGGCCACACGGCTTTCCTCTACACCTATGAGGGCGCAGGCTCGGTCGGGGACACGCCGCTCTCTCCGAAAACGCTCGCCGTTCTCTCGTCGGGTGATGCCATACGCGTTGCGTCGGGCGAAACCGGCGTGCGCTTCCTCTGCATAGCCGCGCGGCCCCTGAATGAACCCATCGCCCGTTATGGTCCGTTCGTGATGAACACCCGCGAAGAGATCCATCAGGCCTTCGACGACTTCCGGAATGGGCGGTTCGCGTGAGCAACGACCTGGGCGGAGCGCCCCCGCCAGAGCGGAAGAGCACGGGCGGCGCCTGGGCCGTCGCCATGGCGCTGCTCATCGTCGCCTGCCTCGTCCTCCCCATCCTCCTCATCCGCTCGGCCATGACGCGGGTGCGGAGTCTGGGCGGCACCGCGGAGAGCGCCCTGATCAGTGTCCGCAGCGCGGCCGAGGCGTTTCGGGCAAGCCGCGTCGAGACGGTCCTGCGAAGCTACGCCGCGAGCGTCAAAGGCACCTCGAAGTTTCAGTTCGCGGAACTCAAGCAGCTCGAATCGTTTGAGCGGACCGAATCCGCGGCCCTCGCGTGGGGCGCCATCCCGTTGCCGGACGTCGTGGTGGAGGCCCGCGGCACGGTCGTCTACACCTACGTTCTCGACTTCCAGAAGCGCTGGGATCTGAAACTCGAAGGCAGCCGCGTGGAAGTCGTAGCACCCGCACCCGAGTTCGGCGTGCCCGCGCTCGATCCCTCGACTCTCACCTTTGAGACCAAGCGCGGCTCCGTGCTCCGCGATGAGGGGGCGGTTCGAAAAGCGCTGCAGACCGGCCTTTCGGCTCTTCTCGATCAGCGCGCCCGAGAGCACCTGCCCCTGGTGCGCGAGACCGGACGGAAGGCCACCGCGGAGTTCGTGCGGAACTTCCTCGTCTCGCACTACGACGACGCCTCAAATCTCGAGGTGCGGGTGCGGTTCGCCGACGAGCCCGCGACCGCGGCGAGCCTCCCTCCGATTTCCGTGGAAGGCCTCCCGAAGAAACAGTAGTCGCGCGCTTTTCAGTGAATCTGTTCCGACCGGCCGAACGCCGTGGCGGCGGCGAGGCCGAGGCGCTCCATCGACGCGTCCCATAGATCGGCGGCGGCATGGGTAAAGGCGAGTTCAGGGTCGTAGCCGAGCACGAACCACCAGCCATCGGTGATCTCGCGGTCGAGTTGTTTGGCCTCCCAACCCGCGTAACCGATGACGAGAATCGCCTCGGCCACGTCGCCGTCGGGCGGCTCCGAGAAAGCGATGGGCAGAATGTTCGCGTTGCCGCAGGCGAAGAGTCCCGGCGCCACCTCGGTGGCGTCCTCGCTCAGCGGATCGCGAAGGAGCACGGTGAGACCCGTGGCTCCCACGGGACCGCCGAGACGGAGCGGCGTGTCGGGATGAAGTCCGGAGGCGAGACGATCGGGAAGAACATCCTGAACGCTCACATCGAGGACGCGGTTCACGACCCAGCCCAATGCGCCGGTCTTGTCGTGGTGGCCGATGACCATGACGGTCCGCGCGAACTTCGGATCATTCATGAGGGGCGAGGCAACGAGCATGTAAGGCGCTGCGAGGTCGGGACTCTTCATGACGTGAAGGAGCGTACACCGTTCAGGCCAGGAAGCAAGGGCGCCTGGCCCGACCGCGCCTCCGCGGGCTCGCTCCGGCGGGGCTCGGACGGCCTTCGCCTTAAGATCGTGGGTCCATGAACAAGATCTTCAGTTCGGCTTCGGAAGCGGTCAGGGACATCCCCGACGGCGCCACTCTCTTCCTTTCCGGTTTCGGCCTTTGTGGTCTTCCCGAGAACCTGATTCAGGCGCTCAAGGAAAAGGGTCCGAAGAACCTGACCCTTGGGAGCAACAACGCGGGCACATCGGATTTCGGCATCACGTTCCTTCTCGAAGCCGGTCTCGTGAAGAAGATGATCTCCACTTACGTCGGCGAGAACAAGGTGTTCGAGCGCATGGCGCTTGACGGCTCGATCGAAGTCGAACTGGTGCCGCAAGGGACTTTCTCCGAACGGATGCGCGCGGGAGGCGCTGGAGTGCCGGCATTCTTCACGCCCACGGGCTACGGCACGCTGATCGCCGAAGGCAAAGAGGTCCGCTGGTTCGACGGACGGCCCCATATCCTAGAAAACGCCCTGCGCGCCGACTTCGCCCTCATCAAGGCCTGGAAGGCCGATACCGAAGGCAACCTGATCTATCGGAAAACCGCGAGGAACTTCGCCCCCATGATGGCGATGGCCGCGAAGATCACGATCGCCGAGGTGGAGGAGATCGTGCCCGCGGGTTCGCTCGAACCCGACGCGATCATGACCCCCGGCATCTTCGTGCAGCGTGTGGTCAAGGGCGAGCGATACGAGAAGCGAATCGAGAAGCGGACGGTTCAAGGGCAAGGGGCCATGGAGATCGACGCGGTGCGCGAGCGCATCGCCCGGCGCGCCGCCCTCGAGATGCGCGACGGCTTCTACGTGAATCTCGGAATCGGCATACCGACGCTGGCCTCGAACTACGTGCCGAAGGGCGTGAACGTCGTCCTGCATTCCGAAAACGGGATGCTGGGCGTGGGGCCGTATCCAGAGGCCGGAACCGAGGACGCTGACCTCATCAACGCCAGCAAGGAGACCGTCACCGAACTCCCAGGCACGTCGTACTTCTCGAGCGCGGATTCATTCGCGATGGTCCGGGGCGGTCACGTCGACCTCACCATCCTGGGCGCGCTTCAGATCGATCGCGAAGGCAACCTCGCGAACTGGATGATCCCCGGCAAGATGGTGAAGGGCATGGGCGGCGCCATGGACCTGGTGGCGGGCGCCAAGCGCGTGGTGATCACGATGGAGCACACCGCGAAAGGCGCACACAAGATCGTGGAGCAATGCACTCTTCCCCTCACCGGAAAGCGCTGCGTGAACCTCATCATCACCGAACTCGCGGTGATCGAAGTTCAGAAGGACGGCCTTCACCTCATCGAAATCGCGGACGGGGTCACGCTGGACGAAGTGAGAAGGGCGACCGGGACGAAGCTGCTGGTCGACGAAGCGAACCTCAAGCCGATGCGGCAGTAGTCGCTACCCCAACATCGCCAGGCTTGGGAACATCTTCGTGAACCATTGCGCGATGGCGCTCAGGCGGTCGGTCACGAGCAGCAGGCCGACTGCGATGAGGAGAACGCCGGAGACGATCTCCACCCGCCGCATCTGGGTCTTGATCCGGGCCGAGGCGGCGAAGAACCAGTTGACCGCGAGACCCGCGAGGATGAACGGAATGCCGAGGCCCGCGGAGTAGGCTGAGAGCAGCACAACGCCCTGGGTCACAGTTTCCTGCTGCGAGGCGTAGAGGAGGATCGCGGCGAGGATGGGGCCGATACAGGGGGTCCAGCCGAACGCGAACGCGATGCCAACCACGTAGGCGCCAAAGAGACCGAGAGGCTTCTGCTTCACCTCGGCGCGCATTTCCCCGAGCAGCCACTTGATCCGGAACACGCCCATCATGTGCAGGCCGAGAACGATGATGACGACACCTCCGACGATTCCGAGCAACCGTTTGTACTGTTGCAGGTAGTACCCGACCATCGTCGCGGCCGCGCCGAGAAGGACAAAAACCGTGGAAAAGCCAAGAACGAAGAACAAAGAGGTGATGACGACCCGCCTCGCCTGGTCCCTGGGCGTCTCCATATTTTTGAACTTCGAGACGTTGATTCCGCTGATGAAGGAGAGGTAGCCGGGCACGATCGGCAGGACGCACGGAGAGACGAAAGAAACGATTCCCGCCACGAATGCGGTAAATAGTGAGACGGATTCATTCATGCCGGGTTATTTGTCCTCGAAGGGCGGGAAGAGGCGGCGCGTCGCAGGGCGCCTGATCGCCTGCGTCTGGGCGGTCAGCGCGGCGATGTTAGCGAACGCGAGCGCACAGTCCTCAGTCGATCCGAATCTGATGGCCGCGGTGAAAGCGTTTGAGAACGCGCTTCGGCAGAAGAATTTCGCAGGCACGATCGCGGCCTGGGAGTTCGAGAGCCCGGCGGCTCGAGCCGAAGAGGAAGCCCACCTGCGCGGCGTCTTCTCGGCTCAGCAAGTGATTCTGTCGTCGGACCCGCCGTCCATCGGTGCGACCGGCGACACCGCGGTCACCCTCGGGACACTGTCCCAGATCACGGAGCCTCGCGGCTCGGTGGAACAGTGGAGCCTGTTGTGGAGGAAGAGGCCGGCCGGCTGGCGCGTGGTCTCGCGGCAGACTTTCGGCGGGGTCGACGGAATGGTTCATCTCGAGCTTCAGACCCAGGGCCACATCGCGTCAGGGCAGACCATCGAACTCGAGGACTTCACCCTGCGCATGATCGACGGCACGTTCTTCCTGAACACCCAGGAAGCCGGACCCACCGCCCTCGTGTTCGTCGGCAAGGGACGGGTGACGTTCAAACCGCGCCCGGCCACGGAACGCGGCCAGATGAAGATCTTCGCGAAGAGCGAAGTGCTCGACGAAGAGGTCACCCGTGCCTTCCTGAGGCTGCACCCGGCGGACCTGTACCGCACCCTGCGTCCAGGCCAGTTCGTCGATGATCCAAAGGCCCCGCAGCGGCTGGTCCGGGCCCGCGAGTACTTCTCGCGGCACAAGGGAGACTCGTTCGTCCTCGATGCGCCGATCCCCGGGGCTCCGTGGTGGCTTCTCCCCGGCCTGGGCGACGCCGCCATCGCCTTCGAGACGAAGCGGTTCGGTTCCCTGACCCTCTCTCTCAGCAGCAACGAGACCGAGGGAGTGAGCCTCTTCAATCGAAGCACCGGAAAGCAGATCACGGCCTATCCGCGGCTGGGCGCTTCGAGGGAAATCGGGGACGAGGAGGACCGGTTGCTCGACGTCGTGAAGCAGGAGCTTTCGTTGTCGTTGAACCCCGAGACCTTCGACCTGACCGGCCGTTCGACCGCGGCCATCGAGATAAGGGGAGCGATCACTTCTTTCCGGTTCCAGCTCGACGACGACTTGCAGGTGAAGTCGGTGCGATCCGCGCAGGGCGGTCGTCATCTCTTCTTCCGGGTGCGGGGCCAGAACAGCGTTCTGATTTCGATGGGCTCACTGGCCGGCCGGGTCGGGCGGCTGAACCTGACCATCGACTACATGGGGCGCCTGCCCGCGGGCACGGTGGACAGCGAAATTCTCCAGGGCTCGACGTTCACCACCGAGGAGCAGCCGACGTTCTTCATCGACCCCGCGTTCATCTACTCGAAGCGACGGTACTTCTACCCGCAGTTCGGAAACGACGACTACGCGACCTCGACTCTCAAGGTCACGGTGCCCTCGGCATGGACCGTGGTCTCCGGGGGGACGCGCAGCGAAACCGTCGAACCGAACGCAAGAACCGTCACCCACGAGCAGGAGCACGAGGCGAAGTACATCGCCTTCCTGGTGGCGCGGCTCCTTCCCATAGCCAGCGAACGTTCGGAAGAGTTTTCCTTCGATGCCTACGGCCAGTCGCGGGCGCGTCGGGAAGCCGCACGGGCGGTCGACACACTGAAAGCCGCGGCCGGGTTCTACCGCGGGCTTTTCGGCCCGCTCCCCTACCTGCCCCTCAATCTGGCCCTCGTGGAAGCTCCGGTGCCGGGCGGTCACTCGCCGCCGGGCTTGATCATTCTGCAGCAGCGCCCTCCGCTCATGGGCGGGGGACTCAAGGACGACCCGGCGACGTTCTACGACATCCCGGGTTTCTTCCTCGCCCATGAACTCGCCCATCAATGGTGGGGCCACGGCGTCACTCCCCGCTCGTACCGGGACCGATGGGTGGCCGAGGGTTTCGCCCAGTACGCGGGCGCCCTGTGGGCCCGGGAGTCTCAGGGCGAGGCCACCTTCGTGCGGGTGCTCAGGAAGATGGTGGCCTGGGCCCGCCGGATGACCGACATGGGCCCCGTCGATCTGGGAAACCGCGTCGGTCATATCCAGAACAACCCCCAGGCCCACCGCGCGGTCGTTTACAACAAGGGCGCCCTGGTCCTCGACATGGTGCGGCGTCTCATCGGCGAGGACGCCTTCCGCCGAAGTCTGATGAAGCTCCAGAGCGAGAACCGTTTCCGCAAAGTCGATTCCGAGATGGTGCGCCAGGCTTTCGAAGCGGAGGGCTCGATCGACCTCAACGGCCTTTGGGAGGTCTTCGTGCGAAACACAACGATCCCGACGGTGCGCGTGCAGAGCCGGGACGGGATCCAGGAAATCGTGGTGGACGGTTACACGGGGCCCTTGCCGGTCACGGTTCTGGTTGGAGCCGAACGGCGGAACCTGATCGTGCCCGGACGTCTCCAGATTCCCGGCGCCGGTCCCGGCGTCAAGGTCGTGGTCGATCCCGACGGAATCAGCCTGGTCAGGGTCGGCCGCTGATCGGCAGACCGCGCAAGCGGTCGCGATTGCGCCACAAGAACAGGACGCGTCGGCTGGCGTTTGGGTGAGTGCTTTCCCCCCCGGGCAGCTCATCCTCGACCCGGAAGAGAAGCCGGTCCGACTGTTCCTCGATCCGGGCGACCAGTTCGCGGGCGCTCTCCATCGTCCACAGGTCCGAGCCGCTCAGATACCGCTCGCGGTCGATCTCGACCACGGGAAGCTTCTCGAGGGCCCGGAGCACGCGCAGACTCTGCTCGACCGCGTCATCGTCCACCCCACCCTCGTCCAGGCCGCCGCCGAAGCCGATGAAGGCAAGGAAGCCGCCGAGCGACGGGCCAGCGCTCTCTTTTCTTTGCTTCTCAAATTGCCTTTCGAGTTCCAGCCGCGTCGCCTCGGGATCGGAACGGCCGAAAGGCAGGGCTTCCTGATACGTCTCAACAAGGCGCTGAAACGGAACTTCACCGCCCTGCTTCAGCCGCGCCTCCAGGGTGAGGGCGAGGAGTTCGCCGCGGACTTCGTTCTCCGCCTGCATCTTCACCTCGGTGCTCATCGCCGCCAGAAGTCCGGCGACCCTGGCGCCGTGCGCGTCGCAGAGGAGTTCCACTCCGACCTTCATCCTGCGCCAGGGATACGAGATGAGGTACGACAAGCCCCACACGGTCAGAAACGGCGCGACCCAGAAGATCCCCCACGGAGCCAGCACGTCGGCCAGCCACAACGTCGCGGTCACGGCGAAGAAGGCATGGAGCAGATAGAACCGCGAGAGCAGGGGCGCGTAAGGGAAGACGTGGCCGAGTTCGTGACCCACGACGCTCTCCAGTTCGGGTTCATTGAGGAGATGGACGATCGACCGGTTGAGATAGACCTCGTTGCGGAAACGAAGACCGGGAAGGAACTCGGCCCGCGAGGCCTGGGCATTGAGTTCCTTTTCGCGAATGAGGAAGACCGGCGCGGCGTCCGGCGCAAGGCCGGAGCGCGCGAAGACACGGCGCGACAAAGCCACCAGGCTGTCGCGGGTGTGAACGCCGAAATGAACGTCCGGCCGAAGCTCGTCGAGCCGCTTCCGTTTCATGAACACCAGCGGAAAGAAGCCGCGGAAGAGCACAACCAGGGCGGCTACACCAAGGAGGATCGCTTCGATTCTCTCGACGCGGACGCCGCCATCGATCACGCGCGAGAGAAACACCACTCCGGCCACCGCCTCCGCGGCGAGGATCAGCCGGGACCGCACTTCGACGCCGCGGAATCGCGCTTCGAGGCTTTCGAGCGAGTCCGTCGAGAGATCGCGCATCCTCTTCGAGACGGCTACGTCATCATCTCGAACAGGCCGCGCACCATGCCTCGGCCCTCTGCCCCACGCGTCTGGTAGAGGATGAAGCCCGGGCCGGTGTAGCGGTTCACCAGACCCTCGCCCGTCATGAGCGAATCGCGCACGGTCCCCGCGACTTTCACCATCTCGCACTGCACCGATTCCGAGAAGGCCACGATGTTCCGGTTGTCGAGCACGTAGCGCTCGCCCTCCGCGAGGGTTCGCTCGACCAGCGCGCCATGGGACGAGACGAAAACCTCACCCTCTCCGGTGGTCCGCATGAGAAACAGCCCGCGGGTCGACATCAGGCCCCGGACCCCCACGTACTTCAGTTCGAACTTCACGCCCGCAGTGCAGGCCATGAAGGCTCCGGTGGCGAGCATGACGGGGGTGGCGTCGCTCGCCTGGATCCGTCGGATCTCGCCCGGATGGGGCGGGGCTAGTGTGATGGTCTCGCCGGAGCGTTTCGACGTGTAGACGGAGGTAAAGAAGTTCTCGCCCGAAGCGAGGCTGCGCAGGGAGCGGGAGATCCGGCCGCGGCCCGTCATCTGGGATCCCATCTTCGCCGCCACGTCGAAGCCGGTGGTCATACCGAGCATCACGCCCGGCTGAGCGACCACCGATTCACCCTCGTCGCACTCGAAGGTCAGCGTGGTGAAGGCGGGGCCGTGATCGATGGTGTGGCGCATGATCCCTCGATCTTCGCTCAGACGGGGGCCTGCGATGCGACGGCTTACTCGTCGACGCCGCGGCTCGCCTTCTGACGGATCACATACGCCGCGCCCGAGAGGGCGAGAAGGATCCCGAGAAAGATCATGAGCGCGGTGAATCTCGAAACGCCGAGGACGCTTTGGATCGTGGAGATGCAGATGTCATAGATGACGATCCGGATGAACCACGAAATGATGCCCGAAAGGAAACCGCCGCCGCGCGCGATTCTGCCGCCGGTGAATGTGGTGATGAAGTCCAAGGTCCGCCCTCCTGTGATCAGCAGCGAGCCATTCGCCCGCCGTAGCTGGGCGCGAATCTTAGCGCGTCAGCCGGGCGATGCCCCTTTCCGCGAATTGAAGCAGATCGTCGCGCTTGAGTACGTTCGCCGCCTCCCTCAGGCCCCGATAGCCATCGAGGTTCGCAGGATCGAGATCCACGGCGTCCTTGAAGAGGCGAGCCGCAGCGGCCGCGTTGCCCTGCTGCAACTCGAAGACACCGAAGTTGTTTCTCGAAACGGGGGCCTCGGGAGAAGCTCGAAGGAGGGCCAGAAAAGCGTTCCTCGCTTCAGCCAGACGGCCGAGCTGGGCAAGGGCCAGGGCGTGAACCTCGAGGGCTCTCGACTCCCTGGGGTCGATGCTCAGGGCTCCCTCCGCCAGGCGCGCGGCGGGTTCGAGGCGCCCGTCTTTGAGCTCCGCCTCCGCGGCGAGGCCGAGAGCCTCGACGTTCCGGCCGTCCGCGGCCAGCACGCGCGCGATCAGCTTTCGCATGGCCTGCAGATTCCCGGCCCCGGATTGGATCTCCGCGCCGAGGAGGTAGGCGTTCGCATCCAGGGGATCAAGACGGGAAGCGGCTTCCAGGGACTGAAGCGCGCGGTCGGCCCGCCCGGTATTCCAGTAAAGAAGAGCCTGGGTCACATGAAGCGAGGCTGAGGGCGCTCGGGCGATGGCCGCGAACAACGTCGCCTCGGCGGCCTCAACTCTGCGGAGCCGCACCGCGCCTTTCACGTACTCGAGCCCGACCGTTCGGTCGGAGAGGCCCCCGGAGATCGCACGCTCCGCCACTTCAAAGGCCCACTCCGAACTCCCCGAAGCGCCGAGAAGGGTGAGGCGGGCCTTGAGGGCGTCAAGCGTGCCGGGCGCATCTTCGGGACTGAGTCGGCGCCGGTTCGCGGAGGCGGTTTGCGCGTGAATCGAAAGGGGTGCGCTGAAATCGAGAACGGGTGCATCGTCGGTATGGCGTCGAGCGCCGCGAAGCCAGTCCGCGAGTTTCTCGAGGCCCACGGTCGGGATCGAAGCCAGAGAATCCGCGGTCAGGTTCGAGGCGGCAAGATCCAGGCGGGCCGCCGCGGACATCCCTTCGAGGCGGGAGGATGAAAGAGCCGAAGAACCGTCACGGCCCACGATCAGAATGTCGGCCTCACTGATCACGTAGACCGACGCTTTGGGAAACACGTCTCCAAACGTCGCGAGCAGTGTCGCCAGATCGGCCTCGCTCATGTTGTAGAGATGACCCCACTGACAAAACACGCCTCCATCGACCAGGCGCGAACGAACCGACGTGAAGAACTCCCTGGTGAAGAGGGCGGACACACCCGCCATCCACGGGTTCGAAGGTTCGGAGATGATCACGTCGTATCGATCGGGTTCGGCCAGGACGTGCTGCCGCGCGTCGCCCACCACGAGCCTCAGCTTCGGGTTCTCGAGAACGCGCTGGTTGGCGTCGCCGAAGAACTCCCGCGCCGCGTCGACCACATCCGGCGAGATCTCCACCGCGGTGACCGAAGCCGGCTCGTGAGTCAGAGCGGCCGCCGCGGTGACGCCGCTTCCGAGACCGATTACGAGAGCGTTCTTGGGCTGCTCACTGATCAGGAACGGGACGTGGGCGAGCAGGCGCTGGGTGAGCATGTCGCCGCCGGACGTGGCGTCCACCTTCCCGTCCACGGCCAGGGAGAATGATGCGCCGATCCGCTTGACCGATACATTGGAGGCGCGGCCCTCGACATACGAAACCAGTTCGCCACGACGGAGGACATCTTCGACACTCAGCTCCGGGTCGTAGGCCGAGTACTTGTAGACACCGCCGGCGAAGAGTTCCTTGTCGAACGTCGGGGCGGTGAAGAGGAGGCCGATCGCCACGAGCGAGGCGGCAACACCCGCGATTCTCGACGGGAGACGGCAGTGAAGCGCCACAAGAAGGGCGGATAGGGCCGAGCCGGCGGCGGCGACGCGGAGGGTCATGTCGAGGCCGAGGCCGGGAAGCAGGACGAAGCCCGCGAGGGACGCCCCGAGGATCGCTCCGAATGTGTTGAGCGCGCTGCCGAAGCCCATGGCCTGGGGCATCGAGAAGCGTGATCGTAGAAGACGCAGACCGAGCGGGAAAAGCGCGCCAGAGAGAGCCGCTGCGGGGAAGAGCAAGAGCAGTGATCGGCTCGCCTGAAGGCCGACGATGGCCTCGGGCTGATCGATGAGACGTCTCACCTCATCGCCGTAAGCGAGGGGCATGGAGGCCAGGGTGCGGATCACGTGGGCACTCGCGATCGCGACACTCGCCTGAACCAGGACGAAAGCAAGGCGTGGATTGCCGAGGTAGGGGAGCAGGTTGCTCGAGATCAAGGCGCCGGTGGCCAGGCCCAGAACAATCGCGCCGAGCACGAAGGCGAAGGCGTGCACGGTGGGACCGGCCACCAGGATGAAGGCACGGGTCCAGGCCACCTCGTTCGCGAGACCGGCGAAACCCGCGGTGAAGAGCGCCGCCATCACAAGAAGAACCGACAGGCGCGAAACCGGCGCAGGCGTTTGGGAGGTGCTCGCCGGCGCGACGTTTTTTGGTGTCGCGGCCGTCGAGTTCTCCGCGGTGCGCATCCGGCCGAGACCGGCGGCGATGACATTGAGAACGGTCGCGACCATGATGGTCCTGCGGACACCCAGCGAAGGAACCAGAACCATGACGCTTCCGTAGGCCCCCACCACCGCTCCAAAGGTGTTGGCGGTGAACAGGAGGCCTGCGGTGCGCGAGCCCAGAGCGTGATCCACCGAAGAGGAGACCACATGACTCTGGATCACCAGCGTCGTTCCCATGAGGCCTGCGGGTACCAGGAGAAGAAGGATGGCCAGGAACCACAGGGGACCGGCTCCGACGGACCCCCGCACCGGCTCGAGCGCGGGAAGTACAAAAGCCAGAAAAATGGCCGCTCCGCCAATGAAGAGCTCGACGCGTGAGTAGAGCATCGCAGCCTCCCGCGCGCTGCGATGCGCGACCAGCCGGGGGGCCAGGGCGCTGCCGAGCGCGAGTCCGGCCATGAAGATCGCGGTGACCGCCGATACCGCTTCGATCGTCGAGCCGAACACCAGGGACAGCATCCGGGACCACATCACCTGATTCAGAAGCGCGGCGCAGCCGGAGCAGGCGGCGGCGATCAGGAACGGGACGAGCGGAGAGGGCCTTTGGGGTAGGGTCATGGGCGCGTCGGGTTCGGCGATGCTACAGGCGCTGCCTGAGTTCTCCAGGCACGCCCCGAGGGCGTATGTTTGCGCGGTTCCGTGAAAAGACCCCTGTCCCGCCTTCTTCGTTTCACCTTCGCCATCGGCTTGATTTCGGTCGCCTTCAGCGGCGCCAACGAAGAAGGCTGGGAGAAAACGAACGCGGCCGCGGTCAAGTTCTCGGTCGAAGAGATGGGCGGCGGCCGGCCCACCGAAAGAGCCTTCGAGGGCAAGGTGGTAGTCATCGACTTCTGGGCCACCTGGTGCGGGCCGTGCATTCAGGAACTGCCCGAGCTCGAGAAGTTCGCGTCGAAGATCAAGGATCGCAAGGATGTGGCGTTCCTGAGTTTCAGCGTGGATGACGACAAGGCCGACGTGGTCCGCTTCTTCGAAAACCGGAAAGACAAGTTCCCCGTCTACATGGCTTCGGGCCTGTCCGACCGGATGGACGTGATGATCTTTCCCACCAAGCTGATCGTCGATGGCCGCAAGGGCGCGCCGGGGAGGGTCGTGTTCAGGAAGGAAGGGGTCGTGGAAGCCTCGGAACTCGACGCCCGGATCGCGGAGGTCCTCAAGAAGCCGTGACCCGGGCCGCCTTCCTCGCGGGGGCGCTTTTGGCCGCACCCCTGGTCTTCGGTCAGGCCGGTTCTTCAACACCGCCGGCCCACGGTCCGATTCCTCCCTCGCGAGCGTCCGGCTTCGTCGGTTCGAAGGCCTGCCGCGAGTGCCATGCCACGACACATTCGAGCTGGACGAATGGCCGGCACAGCCGGATGCTCCAGGAAGCGAGGCCCGCGAGCGTGATCCCGGCTTTCCGTGGCGCGGTGACCCTTCACGGTCAGGAGTACCGGCTTTCGCAGGAAGGCGGGGCGTACTTCATCGTCGAGCGTTATCTCCAGGAGACTCCGGTGAAGCGCCGCGTCGACTACACGCTGGGATCGCGGCGGGTGCAGCACTATCTCTCGCGGCTCGAGGACGGCCGAATCGTGGTCCTTCCGCCTTCGTACGATGTCGAAAAGAAGGAGTGGTTCCACAACCTCGACATCGTCGACCTCGAGGAGTCTGGCGCGGTCAAGGTGCAGGTATGGAACTCGAACTGCTTCGGCTGCCATGTGAGCGGCGAAGAGAAGGGTTTCGATCCGGACCGGAAGGCCTACGAGACCACGTGGACGGACTTCGGCACGAGCTGCGAACGGTGCCATGGCCCCGGCCAGATTCACTCCGCGAAATACGCGACGAAAAAGGCCTCCGCCGACGATCGCGAAACCGCCATCGTCCATCCCCGGCACGTCGACAAGGAAACCAGCACCACGCTATGCGCCCAGTGCCACGCGCTTCGGGACATCACCCAGCCGGGTTTTTCGGGCGGGGAGAACTACTACGACTTCTTCACGCCGCTTCTCGAATACGCGCAGAAGCGCAACCGCGATCCCGCCTATTGGCCCAACGGACGCCCCCGGCGCTTCTCGAACGAAGCCCTGGCTTTCTGGCAGAGCCAGTGTTACTTCAGGGGCGGCGCCACCTGTTTCAATTGCCACACCGATGTGCACGAGCCCGACATCGAGAAGAACTCGAACTTCAGGGCGAAGCAGGAGGGTCTGTGCACAGGCTGCCATCAAAAGATCGCGGATGAAGGAACGCGGCATTCGAGGCATCCCGGGACCCCCGGCCAGAAAACTCCCACCTGCGTTTCATGCCATATGCCGGACACCGTGATCTCGCTGCGGCATCGCATGCCCGACCACACCATCTCGGTGCCCGCTCCTGAGAACACGAGGCGATTCGGGATCCCCAACGCCTGCAACGAATGCCACAAGGACAAGTCGGCCGAGTGGTCGGAGAAGCAACTGGCTTCGTGGTTTCCGGGAGGCCGACGCGACCGGACCGTCGAGGATGCCGTCGCCTTCACGCTCGCGGTGAAGCGGGATCCCAAAGCCGTCGAGCCGCTGGCGAAGATCGCGCGCGACGACTCGCGGCCACCCCTCATCCGGGCCAATGCGCTCGGACATCTCCGAAACTTCGTCGAGCCTGCGGCGACTCGCGCGCTTCTCGAGGGAATCCGCGAGTCCCACCCTGCACTCCGGGCCGTCGCGACGTTGTCTCTCGCCGAGCGCGGCCGCGATCCTGACGTGCGGACCGCCATGGAGACGGCGCTTGGAGATACGCGCCGGACGGTACGAATGGCCGCGGCAGTCGGCCTGCTCAATGCGGGCCTCGCCTCTCCCTCGCCTACTGCGTCCACCGAAGGGCTCCGGGCGGCGATGAGGGAGCACGCGAACCGGGCCCGGTTCCTGAGCGAGGATCCCGAGGCGCAGCTCGAACTGGGCAAGATGTACTTCCTGGCCGGCCAGTGGAAGGATGCCGAAACGTCGGTGCGCGACGCCTTGAGACTCGATTCGAAGATCGCGGGCGGTCAATACTTCCTCGGCCTCGCGACCCTCGGCCAGGGCCGGGTCGCGGATGCGAGGACACTGCTCAGAAACGTCGATCGCAAGGACCCGCGTCGGAAAGATGCGGAGGCGGTTCTCGCGAAGTTACCTGCCTCGTAAGGCGGCTACACGCCCAGGGTCTTGCGGATCCGGCCGATCTGGCGGATGTGATTCCCCAGATGTTCGTTCAGGAAGATCATGGTCTGCGCCGGACCGAGCAGGCCGACAAACGGGTGGCGGAAGATCATTCGATCGTTCAAGACCGCGGGAAACGCATCCACGAACTCGCGCCAGTCCTCCCGCACCTCGGCCCACGCCAGGCTCGCGGCCTGGAAGTCGCCCCGATCGGGCACGTCGGCGATCGCCTTGGGCGCTTTGAACTTGAGCGGTGAGTGGATGCCCGCGATCAGGAGACCGATCCGGAGCCAGGGCACGACGCCGGTCTTCGGAAGGGCTTGCGGATCCTGTGTCTTCTTCTTGATGTACTGAAGCGTTCCCCCCTCGGATTTTGTGAGATGGGCGATCACCTGGAGGATGGACCAGGCGCCGGGCTGAGGCTGGCGGTTCAACGTCTCGGCATCGAGAGACGCGAGACCGCGCATGAGATCGGCCTTCTGGGCCTCCATCTTCTCGAAGCCCGACTTGAGATCCGCCATCCGCCTACTCCTTCGATGCCGGCGGCGTGCGAACCGTCGGGTACTTGATGCCGAGCTGCTCGAGATAGGTCTTGTACTTCGTCGGATCGTAGTAGTACGGCCGCATCTTCTCGCGGAACTTTTCCGCGATTTCCTTGTTCAGGTGGACGGCCGGCTTGTCGGTGGCGCTCAGGAACGAGATGTACTTGCGATCCTTCGTCTGGACCTCGTTGAAGTACTTCCACGAGTCGGCCACGAGGCCCGGCTTCGCGAAGAGGTCGAGCATCGTGGTCGCCATGACCTTGGCCCCCGCGGTCGACCCCTTGTGCGCGATCGGCGTCGCCATCGCGATCCCGTTCCAGAAACTGTGGCCGGGCAGGTTCGGGATGTTCGCCGGGTAGCGGAGCGTGACCGAGGGCGTGTTCCATTGAATGTCGCCGATGTCATCAGAGCCGCCGCCCGTACGCGCCTTCTCGTCCACTGGGCCATCCATGTCCGAAACCTTGGTCGCAAGGCCCTCTTCCTTGACCGCGAGTTCCTTTTGAACCGCCTTGGCCAGGGTCTGGTCGTTGTCATCCCAGGTCGGCATGCCCACACGCTTGATGTTCTCGTTCATGGCCTCGGCCACCGGCTTGCTCATGTGGTGGTCCATTGCGGAACCGAGCACGGTCGACGTGAACATGGTGTCGGTCATCATCGCCGCGCCTTGCGCGATTCGATTGCCGATATCCCACAGGTCTTTGGTGTTCTTGTAGTCGGTCTCGCGGAAGTAGTACCAGACACTCGCTTTGCTCGGCACGACGTTGGGCTGGTCGCCGCCATCGGGGATGACGTAGTGGGAACGCTGCGTGTACTTGAGATGTTCGCGCCGGTAGTTCCAGCCCACGTTCATGAGTTCCACCGCGTCAAGCGCGCTTTTCCCGCGCCAGGGAGCACCGGCCGAGTGCGCAGCCGCGCCGTTGAAATCGTACCGAACCGAGACGAGGGCATTCGAGGCCTGGGTTCCCCACGCCGCCTTCATGTCGGAGGAAACGTGGGAGAACAGCGTGATGTCGACGTCTTTGAAGAAGCCGTCGCGCACGTAGATCGCTTTGGTGCCCACGAGTTCCTCGGCGACGCCCGGCCAGATCTGAATCGTGCCGGGAATCTTGTCCCGCTCCATGACCTTCTTCACTGCAAGGGCGGCCACGATGTTCACGGCCATGCCGGAGTTGTGTCCTTCCCCGTGCCCGGGAGCGCCTTCGACGAGAGGCTCGGGATACGCGACACCGGGCTTTTGGGAGGACTTCGGAATGCCGTCAATGTCGGTGCCGAGGGAAATCACGGGCTTGCCCGAGCCCCAGCGTGCGAACCAGGCAGTGGGAATTCCGGAGACGCCCTTTTGAACGGTGAAGCCGTTCTTCTCGAGTATCCCGACGAGGTAGTTCGAGGTTTCCGTCTCCTGGAAGCCAAGCTCACCGTAGCTGAAGATCTGATCCACCATCTGCTGGACCATGTCCTTGTTCTTCTCGACCTCGGCGATGACTTCGACCTTGAGGGCTTCGAGCTTCTTCGCCTCCATCGTGCCGGGAGGAAGCGGTGTCGGCTTGGCCTTCGGCTGGGGCGCGAGCAGAACGGCGAGTGCGAAGGCGGCGGTGAGACTCATGCGGGGATCTCCTCCTTGGGGAGTGGGGTTGCGGTTTCAGCCTACCGCACGGCCCTGAACACGAGCGGGACGGTGCCGATTTCAAAACGCGCCGTGCGAAGGGGCGCACCGAGAACTAGTATCCGGGCATCATGCCCACGAATGCCGAACTCATCAAGAGCCTCTACGACGCTTTCGCCCGCGGGGACGTGCCCACGGTGCTGGGGCTCTTCGATCCACAGATCGAATGGAACGAGGCCGATGGCGTTCGCTACGCCGACCGCAACCCCTACCGAGGGCCCATGGCGGTGGCGGAGGGTGTCTTCGGCCGGATCATTTCCGAGGTCGATCAGTTCGCGGCTATCCCTTCGAGCTTCATCGACGGCGGCGACTCCGTCGTCGTCCAGGGCCGCTACAAGGGGAAGGTCAAAGCGACGGGAACGGTCCTCGACGCGCAGTTCGCGCACGTCGACACGCTGAGTGGCGGGAAGATCGTGCGGTTTCAGCAGTACACCGACACCGGGCAGTGGACGAAGGCGCTGGGGGCTTAGTTTCGCGGCTCGCGGTCAGACTTCGATCTTTTCTCCCGGTTCTTTCACTATCGCCGGTTTGAATTCAAAGGCCAGGCCGTCTCCGGCGGAATTGAGCTTGATCGTGACTTCCCCGCCCGACTCGAGTTCGCCAAAGAGGATTTCGTCGGTGAGGGGATCGCGGACGTGCTCCTGGATGATGCGGGTCACCGGCCGCGCACCGAACTTCGGGTCGTAGCCCTTGCGTGCGAGCCAGGCGCGCGCTTCTTCGGCGAGAGTGATCGCGACCTTGCGCTCGCGAAGCTGAGATTCGAGTTCGAGGACGAACTTCGAAACGATCAGCTCCATGGCCTCGAAGGGCAGCGAATCGAAGGTGACGATCGCGGAGAGGCGGTTCCGGAACTCCGGCGCGAACAATTTCTCGATCGCGCCTTTGCCGCGGGCCGCGGTGTCCTT